>JANMEI010000462.1:0-2794 GCA_031376865.1 Acidimicrobiia bacterium
ACGTGAAGATCTCGAAGAAGCGCTTGACGCGACTGGCATGAAAGACACGTTGGCCGAGATTCGCGGCACGGTCGATGAACTCAATCCCCGACGAATCGTGACCGACTCCTTGCGTGCTGTCGACTCCACACCGTCTGTGAACACGGCCAGTGTTGGAACCACGCCAGAAACCGCTGGATTCTCGGTGACGTCATCGGCGTTCATTCCGCCACCCGATGCCGATATCGCTCAGATCGAAAACACCTCGAGTGTTTCCCCGGTCAGCCAGGTAGGGTCGGGTGTCGTTGCACCCGTCATCGGGAGCGGCTTTCATGATGTGTTGATCGACAACATCGACGAAGTCAACCGTGTAGTTGACTTCCCACCAGATAACCACGAAGGAGGACAGCGATGACCGCACTTGGCGTCGGAACTACTCCACCGGCCGAAGCTCGCATGACGCTTCGAGACCACATCTCTGAACTTCGTAGCCGTATGTTCAAGTCGGCGATCGGGGTCTTAGTTGGCGCCGGTTTCGCAATATTTTTACTGAACCGCATCATCGATTTCATGGTGGGGCCGTATAGAGAAGCAACGGGTGATCCTGACCGTACACTCAAGATTCTGAGCCCAACCGAAGGCATCACGATCAAGATCAAGCTCATTACCTACATCGGCCTGTTTCTGGGTTCACCGGTCTGGCTCTACCAAATTTGGCGGTTCATCGCCCCCGCACTGCACCGCAAAGAGAAGCGTTACGCCATTCCGTTTGTGGTGGCGTCCATGCTGCTGTTTGTGTTCGGTGGCTTCCTTGCCATTTTGACGATGCCGCAAGCCATGAAGTTCTTTGACTCGATTAACGGCGACGACTTCGAGTCCTTTTACAGCCCGGGCAATTACATTTCGCTCTACGCCCTCATCGTTCTCGCGTTTGGTATCTGCTTCGAATTCCCGGTAGTTCTCGTTGCATTGCAACTCGCCGGCGCGGTGACGAGCAAGACACTGCTGAAAGGTTGGCGCTACGCCATTGTGATTGTCGCGGTCATCGCTGCGGTGGCCACACCGAGCCAAGACCCCTACACGCTGTTTGCCATGGCCTTCCCGATGTGGGTGTTTTACTTCGGCGCCATCGGCATCGGCAAGCTGTTCAAGAAGTAATCGCTCATGGCCCCCGTCGGTGGGACGCCACCTCCTTCGCGTTCGCAGATCAGGGCTGACTTTGAGCAATCGTTGTCATTCAGCTTGGATGATTTTCAACGTGAAGCCATGGACGCACTCGATGCTGGGAGCAGTGTCGTGGTGGCTGCTCCGACTGGTTCAGGCAAAACTGTTATTGCCGAGTACGCCATTGCCGTTGCGTTAGCCAGTGGTCAGCGCGCGTATTACACCGCACCAATCAAGGCCCTCTCTAACCAGAAGTTCAAAGATCTGGTTGAACGTCACGGTGCCGCCAATGTGGGGCTGCTCACCGGCGACACCTCGGTCAACGATTCAGCTCCAATTGTGGTGATGACCACCGAAGTGCTCCGCAACATGATTCACTCTTCGGGGCGTGGGCTTGGTGCGCTTCGCTACGTGATCATGGACGAAGTCCATTTCCTGCAAGACACCTATCGCGGGCCGGTATGGGAAGAAGTCATCATTTCGACCCCACCCGAAGTTGATCTGGTGTGCTTGTCAGCCACGGTGTCCAACGCAAAGGATCTCGCTGATTGGGTGTCGTCGGTGCGAGGTACCACCCAGGCAATCGTCCACACCGAACGTCCCGTCGAACTAACGCAGCTGTTTTTGGTTGGTCATCGTGGCAACGGTGATGTCGACGTGTACGAGACCTTTGTCGATGGAAAGCCCAACGCCAAGATGGTCCGGCTTGATGCGGAAACTTCGTCGAAACGATCCATGCCAGGACGTGGACGTGACGGGAACCGCGGCAACGTGTCAACTCCTCGGCGCATCGACATTGTCGAGATGCTGCAGTTCGAAGATCTGCTGCCGGCCATCTATTTCATTTTCAGTCGCGCGGCATGCGACGAGGCAATGCGTAACTGTTTGCACGCAGGCGTGAAGCTCACCCACCCATCTGAACGAGCCGAGATTCGTGCCATCGTCGAAGCGAAGGTCAGCGGGCTGAGCGACAGCGATCTTGATGCGTTGGATTATCCGAGTTTTGCTGCGGCGCTCGAAAACGGAATTGCTGCACATCATGCCGGTATGGTGCCGCCGTTCAAGGAGGCGGTGGAGGCCTGCTTTACCGAAGGTCTCGTCAAAGTGGTGTTTGCTACCGAAACGCTGGCGCTCGGGATCAACATGCCCGCCCGTACCGTTGTGATCGAAAAGCTCACCAAATTCAACGGCTCCAGCAACCAAATGTTGACAGCGGGGGAGTTCACCCAACTGACTGGCCGTGCCGGCCGTCGAGGCCTCGACCCGCACGGCTATGCCGTCACCCTGTGGTCACCCCACACAGCGTTCGAAGAAGTCGCCGAACTAGCAAGTAGGCGCACATACGAACTACGCAGCGCGTTCCGACCTACCTACAACCTTGCCGCCAATCTGATTCGCAGGTCATCTCGCGAACAAGCGCACCATTTCTTGAAGCTCTCCTTTGCGCAGTATCAAGTTGATGCTCATCTCGTTCGAGCGAATGTTGCAGCAGAACGAATCAAGCGAGAACTGGAAACGGCACGCGCCCAGATGGTGTGCGATCGTGGCGATGTTCAGGCGTATCGATCCGGCAAGGGATCTGACGGCAAGGGGTCTTTCGGCAAGGGGTCTTACGGCAACCGTTCCGAGCGTCGAGCTGCGCAAGATCAGC
>JANMEI010000480.1:0-5970 GCA_031376865.1 Acidimicrobiia bacterium
GCAATCTGTCAACGCTAGGGTCAACCACCGCAGGCTTCATGGAGCGATCGGCATGATCACCCCGCCGAAGCCGAAGCCGAACACGACCAGTATCAACAACCACGGCCGGCTACGCCGACCAAACCACCACAGCGATCTCGATCGGGCACGACGAACGGTGCGATCGCAGTCCGGCGACAACGATCAGCCCGGGCCGATTCTCATGGGGCAAGGTGTTGAGCGAAGTTGTCGATTGCCGAGCGCCATTTCGGGGCAGCTATACAAAAGCGCCATAGATGGCATTAACGACGTGTTGTGCGTCTCGCGGGTCGCTTTGAAAACTGGAAGAGAGGTACACAATCACGAGCCCATGATCAGGTTCGATCCAGAGCAGGGATCCTGCTGCTCCATCGTGCTCGAACACTTCCGACGAACCAGGCCAGAGTCCCGTCAACGGACTTTTACGCCACGCAAGACCGTAGTGACGTACATCGCCCTCGAGTGTTGGGAGGGACCGGGTGTGGTCCCGGACCATCCATGCCTGCGTTTGCGAAGAGATTACGTTGCCCTTGTTCAGGAACGCTTGCCCGAAACGCACCAGATCTGCTGCGGTACTCCACAATCCAGCGCCGGGCATGTTCATGTTTACGAAGACGTCGGTCGCCGAACGATCGTCCAAATCGCTGTCGGCTGCAATTCCTGCAACTGCGATCATTCGGTCCTCACTATCCCGCGGATCAAAGCTCGTGTTGGTCATGCCGAGTGGACCCAGTACGCGGGTGGCGACATAAGTTTGATATGACAAACCGCTCAGCCGGCTGAGCAGCTCTGCCAGAACGTAGAACGACAACGTGCTGTAACCCACTCTTGATCCGGGGGAGAAATCGAGGGCCGCAGTGCATGCCACCTCAAAACTGACGGCATGTTTTGGACGTGCACGGAGGGTCGTAGCCCAGTCAATTTCTGGGATCCCTGACGTGTGGGTGAGCAAGTGCCAAACATTCACTTGTTCTTTCAGGTGGCCCCGAAACTCTGGAAGGTACGACGAAACTGGGACCGCCAGGCTGAGCGAGCCACTCTCTACCAAGTGCATGACTGCCAGAGCCAAAATTGGCTTGGTAATCGAAGCGAGTAGAAATCGGCTTTCAGGCCCAACCTGATTCGTTGGTGAAGAGGAAAAGTATCGCTCACCAATAAGGTTGTCTATGGAGGCCACTGCTAGACCTGCACCCAGGGATCGTCCATCTTCCACCGAGATCGCCGCAAGCTCGAAGGCGCGCTCCAGACGGATTGGATCTAAGCGCAACATGACGTCTTGCATCGCTCAATCAAGAGTAAGGCACTCCAAATCGTTCGGCCCATGAACGGAGTTCACGGACTCCTACGATACGAGCCAGGCTCGCCAAGGACAAACGCGAGGGCTGTGACAGCGAAGAAATGTGTGGCTCCGTGTAAATTATCCGATATCCACCTGCCAACGATGTCTCGGACGGTCGAATCAGACGCCTCACGGGACAGAGTCCAGAACCTCGGCCTTCGGGGTGTCGTCGAGGGTTACCTCCACGACCTCCCGGAGGGCAAGAAGATGTCATCTTCGATCCTGTACAACTTGACTCGCAGCGCCTACGAACGAGTCGGCTTCACGTACCAACGCCCAAAGGAAAAGGGCAACTGCGTCATGACCATCATTGTCCCGCCGTGCTGAACCGGCGGCACCGATGGTACGAGTCGGTGCAGGCACCCGAGGCGTTGGCCGGCTTCGTGGCATGGCTCTGGATTGCGGCCCCGTCTGGTCTCCATCGTTTGATTCCCGACGCCTGCGTTGACCTCGTGTGTTTATCGAATGGGCAATTGGTCTTGTGCGGGCCCGAACTTCACAGCTGGACGTTCCAGCTACCAGCGAACATGCTCGCCGTTGGCGCACGGTTCCTGCCGGGTGTCCTCAACGCAACGTTTGGCGTTGATCTGGCAACGATCCGTAACCGTCGTGTAGTAGCTGCCGAAGTCTTCGGCGAGTTCCACGCTTCCCAGATCGTTTGCAACGTTCAACAACACCTGGCCGACGGCAACTTGACGCTCGCATGCGAAGCACTCGGCGAGATACTGGTCAGCTGTGGGCTTCGGTCAGACCCAATCGTCACAGTGCTAGGCACGCTTACAAGTGCAACTCCGTCGATGCGGGTGCGTGAACTTGCGGCTGCAGTATCAGTATCAGAGCGTCAACTTCAGCGATTGTGCAACCGATTGATTGGATACGGGCCGTCAACGTTTACTCGAATCGTGCGCTTCCATCGATTCGCCGACCTGGTCGTTACCAACCCGCACTGGACGATCGGCGCGTTAAGTGCCGCAGCCGGATACCACGACCAATCACACCTCGTTCGTGATTGTCGAAGCATTGCTCGATGTTCCCCCAAAGCATTTCTTCGTGAGTGGTCCCCAACGTTTCCTGATCGAACGGGGCTTCTCAAAGCCCTGACAACATCAGCTGTCTCCCATTAAATTCCGTCCGATTCGTACAAGACCGATCTACCAATGAGCGACATACTGTCTCAATATGTTGACCAATGAGCGTTACCGATTTCTGGCTTCGAGATTCACCGAGATCATCAATGCTGTTCCCCATGGCGGATGGGACTCACTCACCCCGTGTGAGGGTTGGACGACGCTTGATGTGGTTCAGCATGTGGTGAGCACCGAATACGAGTTCTTGGGGCGAATGGGCTTTTCCGATTCGCCCCAGATTGACATTGCAGATGCACGAGCCGCGTGGCCCGCTGTTCGTGACGGGATGCAAGCAGCACTCGATCGCCCCGATCAGGCAAACCATGCGTTCGACGGCTACTTCGGGCCCACCACATTCGGAGACACCGCCGGGTCGTTCTACTGCGCCGACCTCACCGTTCATCGGTGGGACATCGCCCGCGCCGTCGGCCTTAACTCGTTCGAGGAAGTACCCGCCACCGAGATCGACCTGATCATGATCGCATTCGGACCCGACTCGTCGTTGGCAACAGCTATGCGACAACCGGGGTTGTTTAATGATCCAGTTCTTGTCAGCGATGACGTGGATGCCACCACAAAGTTGATGGCCTGGCTCGGCCGAACCGTCACTTCAGCCTGAACTCAGTTCACGCGACCAAGTAAGCGGACGCACTACCGCCCGCTTAATGAATACATGTCCAATCTTCAGAAGCGCTCGAGAAGTTTCGTCCAAAGTTTTCAGGACGCTTCGATCGCGTTGAGGTGGCGGTTGAAGGAGGTCTCCACTGCGGCATGGGCGCCGCCGGTGATGTTGAGGCCCCACGTGAAGCCATAGACGTCGTCAAAGTCGATCCCTTCCAGGCGATGGCGGAGGTCTTGTACGGTCGATCGCGAAAGCGGAAGATGGTTCGGGACGCTACGAATGAAGGCTACGTGTCGTCGGTCGGCGGTGACGTGGAGCGAGTCGCCCGACAGGATCACTTGTTTCCCGTTTGGCCCGTTCGTCCAGTGCAGAATGGTGCTGCCGGCGAAGTGGCCTGGTGTGTGAATGAGATGAACGCCAGGGGCGAGGTTGAGCGTGTCTCCTGACCAGAACTGTATGGTTTTTGACGGTCGACAGACCCAGTCTCGGTCGGCCTCGTTTAGGTGGATTGGTATGCCGCCAAAGGCATTGCTCCATTCGACCATCGACGAATAGAAATGCGGGTGCGAGATGGCGATTCGAGCGACTCCGCCGAGTTCTTCAAGTTGGGTGATGATCTGTGGCGTTACCAGGCTGACGCAGTCCCACAATGTGTTGCCATGGGGGCTCGGGACGAGGATGGCCCGTTGAGGAATGGCGAACCCGGTTCCGTCGGGCCCGTTCGACACCCCGATGCCGATCACGTCGCCGTCAGTTTCTAAACGGTTGGTGTAGCCGACGGCAAGGTTCTCGTGTGTAGTCCATTGTTGTCCAGCCCACGAAACGTATTGGCGATCATCTGTGCATATACGACATTCGGTCGGGGGACTTTGAGACGGCGCGTACTGAGTTCCACAACCGACGCAGATGTAAGCGTACATATTGTTATCTCGGTCGTCGGAGAAGGTCAGCGTGTAGGAGTATCGATCAGAGACCCTGCCCCGGAAGCTAGATCGGGGCGGGGTTCAACACCTTGCCCGACACACCAAGCAAGGTAGGCCGCCCGTGCCGTCGAGGCGTCGGTGTGGTGCGTCACCGCGCCGTTGTCGTCGAGGTACTCGATGCGGCCGTTGACCTCGATGTGGATGATGCACGGCTCGTCACCGATAGCCCGCCACGAATCGATGTTGTCAACTGGTTCGTACACATACGATCCTGGCCCGATGATGGTAGTGCTGTCGCCAATTATGCGCTGCCCTGACAAAACGAACGCATGAATTTCACCGGTGTGATGATGACGCTGCACCACGGTCCCAGGTTCCACCCGCAGTAATAGTTGGTAGCCGGTATCACCGGGAAAGAAGCTAATCGGTTTGAACGACGTCCCAGCAGCGAGTGGCACCCAGTCAAGTTCGGCAGTGTGATTGAGGTAGGTGCGGGAGGTGTTCTTGGAGAATGTGGCGACGAGAGGTGTGTTCATGAGCTCTACGTTAAGACGGCGAACGGTCTGCCGGAAGATCCAATTGTGCAGTAATCTGTCAGACCAATGTGGATGGATCTTTTTCTTCTGGAAACCGATCGGCGACGCGCGACCACCGTGTTGTTCGAACAGATTCGTGAAGCTATCGGCAGCGGGCGGCTGCGGCCAGGCGATCAACTCCTTCCCAGTCGCGAGTTGGCTGCAGATCTTGGCGTGGCGCGAGCGACGATTACTACCGTCTACGAGCGGCTTGTCGCCGAGGGTTTGGTTGATGGCCGAACGGGTGCCGGGAGTTTTGTCAGCAGGATTGAAACACACACCAACTCACAACACCGCCGCCGGAAGAGTTCGCCGTCAACACTCGTCCCGAGGCGGCCCATTCCGTCGCCCGAGGAACGCTCGGCAATCGGATCGCCGGAGTTCGATCTCCGTACCGGTCGCCCCGACCCATCATTGTTCCCGCTCGCCGATTGGCGTCGGTGTGTGCAAACGGCAGCGCAATTTCCGCCACCCGGATACGGAGACCCCGCCGGCTTAGTATCCCTGCGACACGCAATCGCCCGATGGACATCACGATCGCGCGGGGTGGCTGTGCACCCCGAACAGGTCATCGTGACCGCCGGCGCGCAGCAGGCATTCGACCTATGCGCCCGGGTCCTCCTGGCATCGGGAGACGTTGCAGCCATTGAGGAACCCGGCTACCCGCCGATACGTCGACTCCTCGAACTGCACGGTGCCCGTGTCGTCGCCGTTCCAGTCGACAACGAAGGAATCGTTGTTGCGAAAATCCCCGCGGCAACCCGCCTTATCCATGTGACACCGTCACATCAAGCCCCGACTGGTGTGACGATGAGCGGTGCCCGACGACGAGAGCTCCTCGCCTTTGCGGCAGCTCGCGGCGCGGCCATTGTGGAAGACGACTACGACACCGAGTACCGCTGGGTCGACAGGCCACTCGAACCGCTGCACCGTCTCGATAACAGCGGCCGGGTCATCTACGTCGGCACGTTCTCAAAGACGCTTTCACCATCGTTACGTGTCGGTTTCATGCTCGTGCCCGAGTCCTTAGTTGAGCCCATGATCGCCGTCAGGTCAGCTATCGATGTACAACCACCGCATCTCGTACAGGCTGCGCTCGCTGAGTTCATCCTCGGAGGGCACTACGACCGCCACCTCCGCCGAACCCGCCGCATCTATCGCGAGCGGCGCGAAATCATGTGCACGTTCCTTCGCGAATTGCACGACGAAGGCCTGATCAACGAACCCGTACTCGGCGACGCAGGGCTGCACGTCACAGTCAAACTCGCTGGCGGGGTCGATGAAGCGAACATCCATCGAGCACTCGCAAAGCAAGGGGTCGTCGTAGGTGACTTCAAACAATGCTGGTCCACCACAACTCCACCAC
>JANMEI010000489.1:0-6344 GCA_031376865.1 Acidimicrobiia bacterium
CAGTTCGGTGTTTGCGACGCCACGGACACCATCGGTGCCGAATCGGGGGATAGTGCTCATGAAGACCTCAACCTACGTTCCGGGTTGCGCGGGTGCTACAACACGGCTGGTGCTGCCACACCACTAACAAATGAAGCCGCCGCCCTGTTGGGCGGCGGGACACGACTACGAACAGCTCCCCGATTGGGGTAGCTGATCAACGCTTGGAGTATTGCCCAGCCTTACGAGCCTTCTTGAGGCCGTACTTCTTGGACTCTTTCTTGCGATCGTCACGGGTGAGGAAGCCTGACTTCTTCATGACAGGACGTGCTTCAGCATCGAGCTCGACCAACGCACGGGCAATACCCAGGCGGAGGGCGCCAGCCTGGCCAGCAACGCCGCCGCCGTCCATGGTGACGTCAACGTCGTACTTGTCGGCCACTTCCATTGCACGAAGTGGCTCGGTGGCCTGCATGCGAAGCAATTCCGATGGCAAGTAGGCGGTGATGTCACGACCATTGATGGTGACTTTGCCGCTGCCGTGGCGCAGGCACACACGGGCAATGGCACGCTTGCGGCGACCGGTGGTTTGGATCAAAGGCTTGTTAGACACAGTGCGTTCTTTCGGTTGCGTTCAGATCAGGCGGCCGGGTTGCGGCGGGCCTGTGGAAGTTCGAGCTTGACTGGGCCTTGAGCCGCATGCGGGTGCGAAGCGCCTTGGTAAATCTTCAACTTGCCGAGTTGTTGGCGTCCGAGAGTGTTCTTTGGCAACATGCCACGAACCGCCTGCCGGATGACCTCTTCTGGCTTGGTGGCAAGGCGCTGAGCCTGCGAGAACGACTTCATGCCGCCGGGGTAACCCGAGTGGCGATGAAAGAACGTCTTGGCTGCCTTGTTGGGGTCCAAGAAGACCTTGTCGGCGTTGACGATGACAATAAAGTCGCCCGTATCGAGATGCGGCGTGTAGATGGGCTTGTGTTTGCCCTTCAGACGCAGTGCAACCTCGGTGGCCAAACGGCCAAGCGTGAGATCAGTCGCGTCGATCTCAAACCAGGTGCGGGTAATTTCAGAAGGCTTTGGGCTGTACGTACGCACGTGCAGTTCCACTCTCGCTAGGGAATCAATGAATGTGATCGGCCGTCGGTAGTTTCAGCGGGTTAGACCCGGAGAAACAATCTCTGACCAAGCCGGACAAGGTTAGCGGACGCGCGATGGGTCGCTGACCGTGCGTCGAACCGAGTCAGCAAGAACCCCATTTTCCTCCAACCCCTTCCGCGCGTGAAACGTAGGTTTTTCACACGTGGAACGTTTGAACGGCAGCTTTTGGCCCCGTTCAGATGTTTCACGTGTGAAAAGTGGGTGTTTCACGCGCGGAAGTGGGGGGTTTTGGGGGTGAAGGCTGTTCGTGATAGCCCTATGGGGTGATTGACCTGCTTCGGCGTAACCGTGACTTTCGGATGTTGTGGTTTGCCTCGGTGGTCAGCCTGGGTGGTGACTGGTTTGCCACCGTTGCCATCATTGGCAAGATCACCGACCTGGGGAAAGGCACTGCGCTCACCCCCGCTTTGGTTGCATCGGCAGTGTTTGTCTGCCAGATGCTTCCTGCGTTCCTGGTGACTCCGATTGCTGGCCCCCTGGCCGATCGGTTCGACCGCAAGCAGATCATGATCGCGGCATCGCTGTTGCAATCGGCTGCAGCGTTGCTGTTTTTGCTCCCCACCCGGAACACCATCTGGATCGCGTTCATGGCCCAACTGTTGGTGGCCACCTTGGCCGGCTTCTTCTCGCCCGCCTCGCAGGCATCGCTGGCCAACCTGGTCAGCAAGGAAGAACTTCCGAAAGCGGCTTCGCTGTTGGGAACCACGTGGGGTGCCATGTTGGCCTTGGGCTCGTGGGCCGGTGCGTGGTTCAGCACCCAGTTCGGTCGCAACCCTGCCTTCATTGCTAATGCTGCCAGTTTCTTGTTGGCTGCATTCATCATCACTCGCATCAAAGGGCGCACCACCGCGGACGGAGCCGTTCGGCAACGAATGCGACCCATTGCTGACACTGCTGACGCCTTACGGTTCGCCCGCACCAATCGACCACTGTTTTATCTGTTGTTTTCTAAGGGCGGATTCGGCCTGGCCAGCGGAATGGTAGGTCTACTTACTTCCCTGGCAACAACCCGATTTGGTGGCGGTGATGGCACCCTTGGTTTGCTGCTCGGCGGACGTGGGGTCGGAGTGGTGCTCGGCCCCATCGTGGCCGGTCGTCTGGGTGCCACCAAGGAAGTCTCGGGGATTCTGCGCGCCTGCGGGTTGTCATGCCTGGTGTATGGCTCGATGTATTTCTTCGTTGGCCACGCGCCCTATCTGTGGTTGGCCTTTGTGCTGACGGCGCTCGCTCACTTGGGAGGTGGAACTCAATGGACACTCTCAACGTATGGGCTGAGTGCAAACACACCTGATGAATTTCGCGGCCGAATTGGATCTGCGGATTTCGCGTTGGTGTCGCTGTCGATGAGCCTCAGCTTTGTGACCGCCGCACTGCTTGATCGACGATTCGGAGCCACGACGGCGTTCACCGTTTTGGCCTGCGTGTCTATTGCCTGGGGCTTGCTCTATCTGCGAGCCACCACCACGATCAGAGGCGAGACTGCACCTGATCCTTCATCAAACCTTGAGACGCAGAAAGCATTTCGATAATTACTGGTCGCGGACTCGGCCGTAGATGCGATCAAGAGAGATCACGATGGCGACGCGGTTGGGGTTGACCCGTGGCGCCTGATAGCGGGCGGTGTATCGCGCTTCGGCATCGGCCACTTCGGCGGGATCACTTGTCACCCGGGCGGTACCTTCAAGGGTGAGCCACACGCCCCCGTCAACCTGACACAGCACCACTCGTGGATTTGCCGCAATCAACGCCGATTTACGCGCCGTTGACGACGTGATCACTCGGGCTGTCAGGGTGGCGGCGTCGAAAGTAAAACCCACCGGAGAAACGTGTGGGCGACCATTGGCTCGGACGACTGTCAGGGTGGCCAAGTGACGTTCTTCCAGCATCGATAACGCACCGGCAGGCAGATTGTGAAGATCAAACGCCATCTCTAACCGGGCCTCTCTGAGTTACGAATTGATCAGTGCTGATCGGGAGCAATCAGGCAATCAGGCAGCGGTTCGGTGTGCACCATCGATAGCGCCCGTGTGGGACGGGTCAGCGCGACATACAATGCGCGCAGACCGGTCGAGGTTTCGTTGACGATGCGGCTGGGTTCAACAACCAACACACCATCGAACTCCAAGCCTTTCGCATTGCGAACGGCGACAATGGACACGTCGGAGGTTCCTTCACCACGGTCAACGTCGACCTCGGCACCCAGCAGCGCTTGCGTTAATGGCTCGACCAATGCTTCGGGGGCGATCACCCCGATGGTGCCAGTGCCTACGGTTCGGCGCAGCTCACCGAATGCACGCACCGTGAGTTGAAGGGTGTCTTCACCAGGGTGGCCGGCCACGATTTGCGGACCATATCCAACGGACCGAACCGAACGAGGCACGCTCAGCATGGGGGCCGCTTGCTTCAAGACTCGCGCTGCAACATCCATAATTTCACTTGGTGTGCGATACCCCACGGTGAGTTCTTCGATACGTGGCGTCTTTTTGCCGGGCAGATGTTTCAACACACCATCCCAACTTTCCGGTGCCCACATACCGGTGGCCTGACCAATATCGCCAACAATGGTCATCGAACCCGACAACGAACGGCGCGCCAACATACGCAACTGCATCGGGCTGAGGTCTTGCCCTTCGTCGACCACGATGTGACCGTATGTACGCACATCATCTGGAGTAGTGCCGTCGGGATTGACCCGCAGTGGTGTTGGCTGATCGTGCACCACATGCGCAGACTGCGGTAGCGGCCCAATATGGGTAGATGCCTCGTCGAGCAGCGGAATATCAGCTGACGTCCATTTGACGTCGTCAAGCGAGTCACCACGTGGCCGAAGCAGCAACTTCTGTTCTGCTTCGTTCAGTACGTCGCGCGCTGCAGCCTTGACCAACGCGGGCGCTCCGAACAAATCTCGCAACAACACTTCTGGCGTGAGCAATGGCCAGATGCGATCCATGAGTTGCTTCACGGTGGCGTCGTGGCGCATGGCGGCGGTGAAATCGGCCCGGGCCGTGACGCCTGTTCCATCACCAACCCGGCGACCGGAACGACCCAGCGCCACTTCGTACTTGGAGAACAACTTGTCGGTCATGACCGACAAGAGTTGCTTGCGACCTGCGTTGTGCATTCGATTAGAACGCCGAGCGGTGCTGACCGCGTCGTTCAATTCCTCCGTAGACAGACGAAGTTGGTAGATGCTGTAGCCGACAACCAAATCTTCTTTCGGTGCGCGTTGGCGGGTGTTGACCGCACGGCGAATAACCGATGCCATGCGCGGATCGCCCTTCACCCGCGACACCTCGGGGGAATCGAACGCCGTTACTTCGACCCCGTGCACCAGGTCATCAATGGACGACAACACCACGCCCGTGTCGCCCAGAGCAGGCAGCACCCGGGAGATGTAACGCATAAAGGTGCGGTTAGGGCCCACCACTAGGACACCTTGGCGTTCCAACGGAAAGCGATGGGCGTACAACAGGTACGACGCACGATGCAGGGCAACCGCCGTTTTGCCGGTACCTGGACCACCCTGGACCACCATGACACCGTGCATGTCGGAACGGATGATTTCGTCTTGTTCGACCTGAATGGTGGCGACAATGTCTCGCATGTGGCCGCCACGGGCCCGACCCAAGGCTGCCAACAACGCACCGGTGCCCACCAGCGACGAATCGTCGGACTCCAACATGTCGACGTCGAATACCTCGTCGTCGATGCCCACCAGGGTGGGGCCGTTGGTGGTTAGATGCCGACGGCGGGTAAGCCCAAATGGGTTACGACCCGTCGCCCGGTAGAACGCTTCGGCCACCGGGGCACGCCAATCGACCACCACAGAGTTCTGCTCGCTATCGATGACAGAGAGCCGGCCGATGTGGAATCGTTCGCCGTCGGTGCGGTCGATTCGGCCAAACACCAAAGATTCGATGCCAATTTCGAGGCGGGCAAGGCGGTTTCCGGAGCGTTCCTCCAGAACATCTCGTTCGAACCGGGCCTGGTGGGTGCCGCCTGCTTCAGAAATGACGTTGTCGGTAATGGCCTTCGCCGACGCCCGCATGTCTTCGAGGCACTCATAGGCCCGATCTAAATACGCCTGCTCGGCGGCCAGTTCGGATTGGCCCTCGGCCTGTTCGGCGCGTTGCGCGTCACGTTGGGCGTCACTTTGCCCATGAGCGCCTGGCGAATCGGGGAGCGAATCGTGTTGTTCGGTCGAAAGTGTCATATGCGCCCCCGAGGGGGATGAGACACCTTAGTCGTCAGTGCACTGGGTGCAATCCCCAGTCGCCTTTTCCCGGCCCTTTTCCTGTGGGGTCGGGAATGCGTGCAAACTCGTGGAGTGTTCGTCCACCCTCCCCGCAATACCGAAGAGCTCAAAAACCGAAAGTTCGACAAAGCAACGGCACGTCGAGCCTGGGGATTTGGCCGCCCGTATCGCAAGCAGTTGGCGATGTATCTCACCGTGACCGTGATTGGCACTTTTTTTGGTGTCATCCCGGCGTTTCTGTTTCGTTCAATCATCGACGGAGCTATTCCGAACAAAGATCGCGACAAGTTGACCTGGCTCATTTTGGCCATGGTGGCGATTGCTGGTTTGAGCGCAGTGCTCAGCTTTGTGGCCAGATGGTCGGGCGCCGTGTTGGGCGAAGGGATCATTGCCGATTTACGTACGGCGTTGTTCAAACAGGTCGGGCGGATGCCCATCTCGTTTTTCACTCGGACCCAAACCGGTTCGTTGATGAGCCGACTGAACAATGACGTGATCGGTGCCCAACAAGCGTTCACGTTTATTCTGCGCTCAACCGTCACCGACGTGTTGACGGTGGTCATGACGACGGCAGCGATGCTGCGGCTGAACTGGGTCATCACGCTGCTGTCGTTCTTGATTGTTCCGCCCTTGATCTTCATCAGTCGCCGAGTGGGCAAAGTGCAAGAAAAGGCTGCACGAGAGCAGATGCGGTTGAACGGTGAGCTGAGTTCCACCATGACTGAACGATTCAACGTTGCCGGCGCGTTGCTGGTGATGTTGTTTGGTCATCGCAAGGACGAGGACGACAAGTTCTCGCGCACCGCGTCGTCAGTTGCGGCGATTGGTGTGCGACGCGCCATCACCGGCATGTCGCTCACGATTGGTTTGCCGTTGATTGGGTCGATGGGTGTAGCGGCTGTCTATTGGTGGGGGTCACGCGAAGTCATTGATGGACAGATGAAAGTTGGCA
>JANMEI010000513.1:0-2579 GCA_031376865.1 Acidimicrobiia bacterium
GCAATCTCGTAGAAGACAACGACGACCCCGGAGCGCCTCCCGCTGCATCTGGAGCATTCGGGTTCGGAATCGCAGTTGGCGGAGGCGAACGAAATCAGATCATTCGTAATCGTGTCCGAGATAATGGCAACGTCGGCATCGCGCTCACCAGCCTTGAATCGTTTCTCCCGTCCGGCAACCGAGTTGAAGGCAACGAGTTGTCCAACAACGGAACGGATCTGGCCTTCTATTCAGCAGCACCCGGCCCCCTTCAGTCTGCAGGAAACTGCTTCGTGGGAAATCAGTTTGCGTCATCCGCTCCCGTTGACATCGAAACCGAGTTGGCGTGTGATGCCCTAGCGCACGACGTGACGGTGGATGGCGCACCATTTCAACAAACCGGGCCTCCCGGTGCTGATTACCGAAAGATCCCACTTCCTGGTTCGCAGCCCGGCATGGCCAACCCACTGACTGCACCAGCAATTCCCGCTCAAGCGAAGGTTCCGTCGGTGGACCTCGCTTCAATCAAGGTACCAGTATGAGTTACGTCCATCGTCCTAACCGTTCGCGCGTCGTGTCTCTCACGATGCTCAGTACACTGACGATGTTGTCGCTAGGTGGGTGTGGTTCATCGAAACCGGTTGAACCTGCTGCAGCGGCGACAACCTCTGTTGTCGAAGGCAAGGCGCTCACCGTTGCCGAAGCGACCACGCTGTCTCGCTTGTTGTTTCAAAACTATGACAACGGTGGTGCTGACGTACTCATCAATGTGCCATACGGAACCCAGTCAACGATTCAGATCGAAGGAGTGGTCGACTGGAAATCTCACACCGGCCGAGCCGACGTGAAGGTGATCAAACTCGACGGAACCCTGGTTTCAACTTCGACGGTTGTTTGGCGAGATTTGTACGACTCGCAAAAGGCCATCGTGGCGACCACGCTTGATGGTTTGACCGAGGCAATGGCTGCCAAGGGTTCACCGGGTATCAAGTACGTGGCCCGGCCGTTCTCCGATGGCTCGCCGCTCGATCGGGTGCTGCGCTACCTCGATGGGCTGGCAACTACACAGGCCGAGAACCCATTGCTCATTCGTCAAGATGCCAAGGCTCAATCGCTGGGTGTTGAGACCATCCAATCGGGACCAACTGAAATCCAAGCGACTGCGTTGCGGTATGGCAAGTCCCGATACTGGGCTGACCCGAAAGGCGGACGAATGCTGCAAGCCAGCGCTCCACTCGCCGGATTGAAAACCGAGACGGTGTTTCACTTCACCAACCATGGTCCGAAGATCGTTGAACTTCCTCGTGCAGAAGAAGTTGTTGATGCGTCGACGATCCCTGAGCTTTACGGTGAGCTGACCAAACGGAAATAGGTTCGTCGGACTGGGAATAAGTCCCCGGCCAAAGTTGATACACCTGTTATCAAGTTTGTTACCAACTGGAGATAAGACCTTGTCACTCGATCCCAACAAGTGGACTCTTAAAACCCAAGATGCATTTAACGCAGCGGTTTCCTCTGCGCAGAGCCGATCTAACCCTGAGGTCACCCAAGAACATGTGTTGTTGGCGATGTTGGGCCAAGCAGACTCCTTGGTGCTTCCCGTCCTGAGCAAGGTCGGTGTGCAGCACGGGGCGTTGCAGTCCAAGCTGAACGACGCCGTTGCCAAGCTATCCAAGGCGTACGGCGGCGAGGCCCAAGTGTCTCGACCACTTCGCGATGCCCTTGCTCGCGCCGATGGCGAACGGTCAACCTTGGGTGATAGCTATCTGTCGACCGAGCATTTGCTGTTGGCGATGCACAACCTGGTTGGGGTCAGCCGCGAAGACATTGCCAGTGCGCTTACTGAGCTTCGGGGCTCCCGGAAGATCACGTCTCAGAGCCCTGAAGATACGTTTCAAGCACTCGAAAAGTATGGGCGCGATCTCACCGAGGCTGCTCGTCGTGGCAAGCTCGATCCGGGGATTGGGCGCGACGAAGAAATTCGGCGCACTATTCAGGTACTCGCTCGACGAACGAAGAACAACCCGGTGCTGATCGGCGAGCCGGGTGTGGGCAAGACCGCCATTGTCGAAGGGCTCGCTCGACGAATCGTTGATGGCGACGTGCCCGAGAGTTTGAAGAATCGACGCGTCATCGCACTTGATCTTGCCTCGATGGTGGCAGGCGCCAAGTATCGCGGCGAGTTTGAAGAGCGCCTGAAAGCGGTACTGAAAGAAATCACCGATGCGCAGGGTGATGTGATCACCTTCATCGATGAGATGCACACCGTCGTTGGTGCTGGTGCGGCTGAAGGTTCGATGGATGCCAGCAACATGTTGAAGCCGATGCTGGCGCGTGGCGAACTACGTTTGATCGGCGCAACCACGTTGGATGAGTACCGTAAGTACGTCGAGAAAGATCCTGCACTGGAACGTCGTTTCCAGCAGGTCTATGTGGGCGAACCTTCGGTTGAAGATTCGATTGCCATCTTGCGTGGGTTGAAAGAACGTTACGAAGTGCATCACGGTGTTCGCATCCAAGACAACGCGCTGGTTGCCGCTGCGGTCATGTCGAATCGTTACATCACGGCGCGCTTTCTGCCCGACAAGGCAATCGATCTG
>JANMEI010000617.1:0-2080 GCA_031376865.1 Acidimicrobiia bacterium
CGTGCACTCAATAAGTCCATATTGCCGCCAGTTACCGGAACCTGCCAGCGGTTCCAGATCACTCCACACAGAACATGCAAAGCGGTATGTGTACGCATGAGCTGGTGTCGACGATCCCAATCCAGCACTCCGGTGATTTTGTCGCCAACCGCTGGCACAGCGTTGTCCGGAGTGACTGCTAGGTGGTGCCATGCGTCCGCCCCGTCTTTGGTGACGTCTACCACCGCAAACCCTGCCAAGGTACCCGTGTCATGCGGTTGACCGCCGCCGGTCGGATAGAACAACGTTTGATCGAGTTTCACTCGCAGGTTGCCGTCTTCGTGATCCGCTACCTGGAGAACGATTGCCGAAAACTCGGTTGCATACGCGTCGGAGAGGTACAGAAGTTCGGTCACCAACCAACGTTAATCGTTGGTGGGACAACGGCGACCCGGGCGATCGGCCAATGGTGTGTCTCCAGCCCATCGGGCTGCGAACGAAGCGACTTCAAACAACGAAGCGCGCAGATCTTCGCCCCGTTCACTCAGGCGATAGGTGACGTGCTCGTCGACAACGCACCGGGCTACCAACCCGAACTGTTCAAGCTCGTCGAGCCGTTCGGCAAGAAGGCGATCCGAAAGTCCGGGTATTGCGCGCCGCAGTTCAGAAAATCGGAGCTCGCCACCAAGCAAGCACCGAAGAATGACGCCGGTCCATCGGCGGCCCAGTAGCTCCATCGTCTGTTGAAAGACGGGGCAGTAGCCGGTTCCGTCAACGTCATGGTGCCGGGTGCTGATTGTGGGTTTCGCGGTCATGCTGACCTACTGGTTGGATGGGCTGTTCATCAGCCCCTAGGAGAAGCGTACTGGCGGGCAGCGTTGCCCACCAGTACTGCTTAAAAGAGGGTTTACGCAGCTGGGGTAGTCGCAGGGGCGACGAACTGTAAGTCCAGGTTGAGTTCAACGTTTTCGCTGACCAACGGCACGCCGTAGTTCACACCAAAGTCAGTTCGCTTAATGGTTCCTGTTGCCCCGAAGCCGACGTGGGTGCTTTGGTCCATGGGGAAGACGCCAGAACCATTGAACGATACGTCCAATGTCACCGGTTTGGTGGTGCCACGAATGGTGAGATCTCCGGTCAACGCGAACTTGTTGTCGCCCTGATCGGCGATCGAGGTGGACCGAAACGACATGGTCGGATGATTGGCAGCGTCAAAGAAGTCCTCGCCCTGAAGGTGTCCGTCGCGTCCGGGGTTGCCGGTGTTGGCCGAGCCCATTTCGGCTTCGATCGTTACTGAGGTCGCCGCAAGATCGTCGCCGACAACCAACGAGCCGGTGTACTTGTCGAACGAGCCGCGAACTGTCGAGATGCCGAGGTGACGAACGGAGAAGCCGAGCTGGGAGTGCCAGTCGTCAATCGCATAGGTGCCGGCGGGAATTGGAAGTGATGACATATGGGGAGCCTTTCGGGCGAGTTGCTTACGAACTGTAAGTAACTTACGAAAGGGAAGTGGTTCTGTCAATCGCCGATCTGCGAGACGTGAGTCACATTTTGTTCTTCACATCACCGCAGCGATGCCGGCGCAAACCGCGGGCAGATTGTGGTGATTGAGAGCGGCCACGCAGATGCGACCCGAGTCCACTCCGTACACACCAAACTCGCTACGCAAGCGCTGCATTTGCTCAGCGGTGAGACCTGAGTAACTGAACATGCCAACCTGCTTGGTGATGTACGACAAGTCGGTGGTGACGCCTGCGGCGCGCAACCCATCGGCCAGGCCTTGACGCATCTCCTTGATGCGAACCCGCATGCCGCCCAGTTCGGTTTCCCACATCGCGCGCAACTCGGGATTGGTGAGTACTGCAGCCACCACCTGAGCACCGTGAGTCGGCGGGTTGGAATAATTAGTACGTATGCTTATCTTCAGTTGAGACAACACCTTGGTTTGCTCTTCTGCTGAACCAAGCACAATGCTGAGCGCCCCAACTCGCTCGCCATACAACGAGAAGCTTTTGGAAAAGGATGTGGACACCAGAAACTCGAGCCCTGCGGCCACAAACTTTTGCACGGCGACCCCATCTTCGGTGATGCCTTCGCCAAA
>JANMEI010000634.1:0-1789 GCA_031376865.1 Acidimicrobiia bacterium
CGGTCGCTGGTAAAGCGACCTCCGAGGGGGCGGGCGTCACGATGGTCGGCAGGGCGGCAAGCATCGTGATGACGAGCGCTGCAATCATGGTTGCACCACCCAAACAGTTGTCATGCCGTGCAAGCCTTGTGGCGATTCGGCGTGAGTGAGGATGTGGCAATGGAAGGCCCATGCGCCCGGGTATTTGCTTTCGACGATCACGTCGTACCGTTCACCGGGTGCGACGTTGATGGTGTCGACCAGATAGGGCGCTGGTAGGTAGTTACCGTCCTTAGCGACAACCAGCATCGGGTGCCCGTGCAGGTGCATGGGGTGGATGATGAGGCCCTCGTTCATAAAGCGAATCAACGTCTTTTCGCCAACTTTGGACACGATTGGGGGAGTGGCGGGGAATGATTTCCCATTGATGCCGAATCCAAGAGGTCCGTCGGTAAGTACCTCGGTGTACTCGGTTTGATGGGCAGCGAAAGCTGGAACTGGCGTGGTGACACACTCGACAATGAACGAGCCGAGCAGCCCGAGGGGAACCTGCGCATCGGCAGCGTGATGTGAGTGATACATATGTGACCCACAGTTGATTGGCGTCAAGGTGTATGTGTACGTTTCACCTGGCTTAATCGGATCTTGAGTCACGAACGTCACGCCATCTTGTTTGTTATCGGCGATTTCGAGGCCATGGAAGTGGATCGAGGTTGACTCGGGCAACTTGTTGGTGAGTCGCACCTTGACGGTTTCGCCCTGCTTCACTCGAATCTCTGGGCCTGGGACCGTTCCGTTGTAGGTCCACGCCTCGTACTTCACGCCAGGCTTTACTTCCCACTGGACGACCGCAGTGGTGAGTTCGAATACGGGGATGCCGTTTTCGATGATCGGCTTGAGTGGCTGTCCACCAAGTCCAGCGGTCTTTGCTGGAGGTCCGGAGAGAAAGTCCTTGACGACGCGCTGATGTGCGGCGTCGACAGCTTTCCAATCTGGTGCGGCAGGTTCGCCTGCAGCGACCGCTCCCGCCTCCGTTCCTGCGGGAGTAACCGTAAGCTTGCTGATCATGCCGACGTCTTTGTGACCGGGCACCACGCAAATCAGCTCATACGTGCCAGGCTCCAGTTGACCGAGGTCAACTGTCTGAGTGTCGCCCTTGCCCAGGTCGCGTGTTCCACGTGCTCCTTCCAGTCGGAGGTTGTGAACCGTTGCCGCATTGTTCTTCACTTCCAAGGTGACGTACCCGGCAGGGACCGAAGCACGATCAAGCGTTACTTTGAAGTCTGTAAGGACCGCCTTGACCACGGCCGCCTTGGCAGTGGGCGCACCTTCTGACTTGTTCCCAATTGCAGTGATCCAGGCAAAGCTCGCGACGGCTACCGCCAGCAACGCAACGAAGAGTGATCCGATTGATATCGAGGTGACATCCGATGCCGGCATCGTTGCATTGTGCGCTGTGTCCAGTTCATCGGTTGGCAGGGCATCGTCAAGATCGCTAGATGGGTGGGGGTCAACAAGTGTCATGTCCTTATGGTGCGTTCACATACTTCTTCTGGAAAGGGACCGAAAGTCGGCGCATGAAGGCCAAAGGTCCCTGACCAACCTCAGTCGTTTGGCCCCATGATCAACGTTGTGAAAAGCGAAACCAAACGAATCGTGGTTGGGGCAGACGGGTCAGACGGAAGTCAGGCGGCCTTAGCTTGGGCCGCTCACGAGGCCAGTCTCCGAGGGGTGGAGTTGGTGGTCGTATCCATTTGGCATCCATCCGATGGGTCAGATGCATGGAGCGGCCATCAGGTGTTGCTCGGTG
>JANMEI010000673.1:0-3174 GCA_031376865.1 Acidimicrobiia bacterium
GTCGGTGTTTCCGATGAGATCTACAGCACGGGTCCCGATGAGCGGCATCAGCAACGCAGCCTGCGCGAGGCACGCAAACACGAGACCAGCAGCCGCTCGGTTTTCAAATCCGGGCAGTAGCCGTTTGAACGCGAGCACAGCTGTCACGGTCGCAAGAGCCGCCAGCGCTACCGGATATCCAACTTCAATCAAACCCGACAGATTCTCCGAGAGATGTAAGGAAAACCCCTCGTCCACGCCATAGCGATACAGCCTTCTTGTGTTTCCAGGCTGGATCATGTCTCGGCCGCCGAAGACAGCGATGCCAAGAATTTCGAGCCACACCATTGCCAGAGCCGCGAGGGTCCAAAACCGGAATCGTGTCGTCATCGTCCTGCGATGATGGCCGCTGGAGTGGTGTGGTGCACAGCGCACCATTGGGCCAACTCGTTGCGTACCCGTAAGCCAGCGCGCGGATCGTAGAAGTGTGCGGTTCCTACCTGCACGGCGTTTGCGCCGGCCATCAGAAACTCGACGGCGTGTGTCCCTTTTGCGATGCCACCTACGCCGATGATGACTGCCTCGGGAAACGCTTTTCTGCACTCGTTCACGGCACGGATCGCAACGGGCCTGATAGCTGGACCACTCACTCCCCCGCCACCGTTGCCAAGTGCTGGCTTGCCGGTTTCTACATCAATAACTAAACCCATCACGGTGTTCGTCAACGTCAGAGCCGCTGCGCCAGCATCGAGTGCTGCGCCTGCGATTTCCGTGATGTCGGCAACGTTCGGGCTGAGCTTCGCCCATACGGGCAGTGGTGTCGACGAAGTACTCAGCGCGCGTACAACCTCAGTGATCACCGCCGTTGTGCCCGCGCACGAATGACCAAACATGCTGCGGCGATCTTCGATGTTGGGACAGCTAACGTTTACTTCGACTGCTGCGATTCCTTCAACCGATGCCAACGCTGCGGCTGCCTCGCGGTACTGATCAACGCTGAACCCCCAGATACTGGCAACTACCTTGGCCCCGGATGAGCGCAACGCCGGCAGGTCGTGTTCGATCCAATGTGCGACCCCTGGGTTCTGCAATCCAACGGCGTTGATCATTCCCGCATCGACGCCTGCCACACGCGGTGCGGGATTTCCAGCCCAAGCATCGGGCGATATGGACTTCACTACCACCGCGCCTAAACCTTGGATACCGAATGCAACAAACTCGGCCCCGTGGCCGACCGTTCCTGCTGCGCCCATCACCGGGTTTGCCAACTCGATCGAACCAACTCGAACCCGCAGGTCAACCGATGCAGCTGCATCGCTTTTTCTCCGCACCCCGGTAAACCTCACCACCTCACTCTACCGGCTTGGGTTCGCGTCTCGCCCTGCTGGCAAACATCACCGCCATGGCTGCAGGTATGACAGGAAGCAGGTGCGCAACGTACCAATCCAGCAACAGCTCAGATCCAAAGCGTTTACCCGACAGCAGACTTCCGTTGGGACGGCTGTCCAACACCCACAACAGCAACGGAGGCATTACCAAGAACGTCGCCAAACTCAACAGCGTTCCAATCGGCCACGACCGAAGTTGACCGCAACGAACGAAGCCGATGCATCCGCAAATCAACAACCCCAGTAGGCACGGGTACAGGAGATGCCCAAACCATCGATGGATGTTGCGCACCAACAATCCGAAGGACACGCTGGTATGCAACGACTGAATGTCTCCATATGCCTTTGCTGCTTCGGGTGTGTAAAACCACATCAAGAACACCCCACTCGCACTCAGAACCGCGCAACACAGCAGCGACAGCCAGACGATCGCATTTGTGACGCGACGTTCGATCGGACTCATCGACTAGTCGACGATGAAGAGCTTGGCGCCCTTGGGAGAGGTTGATCGATGTGGTTCTGCGTTGTCCGCCACCTGGTAGCTGACGCCCGGAGTCAAGGTGAACACACGACCATCTTGTAGCTCCGTGATGAGTTCTCCCTCAAGGCCCAGCAGCACATGACCCTTCGTGCACCAGTGGTCGGAAACATATCCGGGAGTGTACTCAACCATACGTACGCGTACTTCTCCAAATTGCTGAGTCTTCCAAAACACCTGACCTGCATCAGCAGTCTTTTCGATCCGCTCCACCTGCGACCAATCAGTTAACCCAAACCTTGGCTCCACCATTTTCATGCACCCCACCTTATCCAACCTCGATTTCGCTCACACCAACCCCAAAACTCTGGTGTCACCGCCAAAAGTTGGTCTGGTGTGAACGGAAGAAGGCACTGGCGTGAAGCATCCACGCAGGCCATACTTGGGTTCTCGCCATTGACTTGGCCTCCTCGCCGAAACGTCGGCCTCCCACAACGTTTTCCTGGAGGTACCTATGCGACGAATCACCCACCCCATCGCGCTCACCGGGCCCGCCGCCGCAGCGTTGCATCAGCTCGACGGTTTCCGTGATCTCAACTGGCCTCATCACTACACCACCCCGTATAGCGGGCACGGCGCTCAGGGCAGCAGTCACATTCTTCGAACCCGGCATTGGCATCCGCCCAGCATTATTGACGAACAACCGGTGGCAGCCATGCCACTGGTACTGCGTCATCTGAACGCATTTCCGCACGATCTTGAAGGATTACCCGACGGCATCAGCCCGCAAGATCGGGTGGAACTGTCCGCAGAACATGTGCGCAGGCTGGGTCACCGAATCTTCGTTCCACACAATGCGCACGGGCCTGGTGATCAACTCCTTCGAGTTGTCAGAAAACTCTCGGGAACTGAACCACCAACCGAAAGCTACGCCGAAACACGATTTTTGCAATGGTGCCGAACAGTTGACCTTCACCCTTGGCGTCAACTCGTCGTCATCATTCACGGCAAGAAATACCGGATCGACTTTGGCTTCTCGTTAGGCCCACGGCACCGACCACAACCTATTCGCCCTCACCAGTTGCTGTTCTGCGAGCTCAACAGCAAGGGGTTTCACGAAGGAACCTTCGAACAGGACTCGGAAAAACGCAACGCGTTTGATCGTGCGGGTTTTCACCACATCGGCATCACGCCAAACCAAGTCACTCATCATCCGGAGAAGGCACTTGCGAGCATTCTCGGCGCAATTGAGCGCACCGGCCGCTCACACCGACGCAAGGTTTCGTTCACACCACAACCAAAAACGGCCAAAAAATGAAGAAAAACGGC
>JANMEI010000727.1:0-1650 GCA_031376865.1 Acidimicrobiia bacterium
TTCTCGGCAATTCGTTGATCGCCTTTTGAAGAGTGGTCGGTTGGCGTTTGCTCACAAGCCCGGTTCAACGCACCGCACAATTCGTGCTGCGGCCATCGAACAATTCGCTCGCGACCGTTCGCGGAAGCGCACAAGTACTGAGAAGGCAATTGATGCGTTGCTTGACGGAGGGCTTGACTATTGAGCACGGCTGAGCGAGATCGAACGTGTGCTTATAAGGCTGAATGAGTTCTCGGAAGTCAAAGATTCTTGCGAAGTAGTTTCCTCGAAAGCGCCCTCAGCGGGTCTTGCCAGATTTCGATGTTCTGTTGCGCTCTGCGGTCGCCATCTCACTCACCTGGGACCACGCTGTGAAAATGTCTGGCAGTTTTGTGTGTTGCGTGGTTATTGTTTCGTGCAAATCGATGCGACTGAGACTCAGCAGGTTGCCTCTCCCGGGGCAAGTGAGGAGATGACGATGCAGGAATTCGCGGACCTGCTTCTTGTTTTGCGGCCCTTCGCGGTTTTGCTGCTGGAGACGGGGGAGGTCCCGTGTCACGATGTCGGGGGAAATCAGTTTGTGCTGCGATCGGATTCGCTTGATTTGAAACTGGTCGAGGATGCAAGTCGTTACGCTGCGGCGCGTGCGCTGACCGCTGTGTCGGAGGAGCTTGGTCTGTACGAGTGACGATACGGTCAGAGATTCAGCGAAAGCTGTCCCGGATTTCTTAATGTTCCGGATGTTCCGGAACAGCATATATAATGGAACATGTGAAGTCCGTTCGAACCCAATCCGCCCTTGTGAAGGACCTGTCGACAACGTTCGCGGCGTTGGTCCCGTCTTGCTGGACCGTCTCGTGTGGCGAACGCAATCGTGGCGGCTTTGACTCGATGTTCGTGGTCCAGGCTCCCGACGGCGCCGAGATCTGTTTTGCCCTCGAAGTCAAGCGGGCGATCGCACCCCGCGATGTGCCAAACGTGTTGGCGCAGGTGCGGGCGGCGGCGGCTGATTTCGCTTGCCCGGTGGTTGCGGTTGTTGCTGCGCCTTTCCTGAGCGAACTGACCCGGGCCTCGTTGGCAGCGGCAGATGTCAGCTTTTTGGATTTAACGGGAAACGTATTGATTCGGAGTGACAAGCCTGCGCTGTACGTTCGCTCCACGGGCGCCGCTCGTGATCCGTCGCCGTCCGATGACAAACTCCGTGGGCTTGGAGGGCGAGGTACTGCTCGCGCGGTTCGGGCGCTGGTCGAGTACCGGCCCCCCTTTGGCATGCGCGACCTGGCCGAACGTTCGGGAGTTGCGTTGGGAACGTTATCGAGGTCAGCGGATCTTCTCGACCGAGAAGGTCTGTTGAAACGAACGCAACGTGGCCCAATTGAACAGGTTGATGTGACCGGTGTGATTCGGCGTTGGGCGAAGGACTACAGCGTTAGTAGGTCGAATCATGTTGTAAGCGCGCTGTCGATTCGAGGGATTCCGGCACTTGCAGAGCAGCTTTGCGCTATCGGGTCTGGGTACGCGGCAACGGGCGCGTTTGGGGCTTCGAAGTTTGCTGAGATTGCCCCGACCCGTCTTGTGGCGTTGTATGTCCCCGATGCTCAAAAGTTCGCCGATCAGCTTGGTCTGCGAACGGTGGATTCAGGTTCGAACGTGTGGCTGATCGAGCCTGCA
>JANMEI010000740.1:0-7019 GCA_031376865.1 Acidimicrobiia bacterium
ACAATCCGTAGGAGCCAAATACTCCAAGGGCAACTGCGGCAGTAGGAAGCTCGACCACACCTGTTTGGGAGCTGGTTTGCAAGCGGGGTTCAGCGCCAGAGTTGGGTCCAGGGGTCACCCCAGAAGTCGCTTCGCCCACCCACACGTGTTTCACCTTTCTAGTTAACGACAGAACATGAGGTGCACTCAAGACTCATCAATGCAACAAACCACCCTGTCTATTGTAGAAATACATCAATAGCGTTACATTAACGACATGCCAAAAGCTTCTCCCCCACCAAACAAACCGATACGAGGCACGTCGCATCAGATCTTTGGCGCCAGGCTGCGCCAGGCGATTGACCAATCAGGCCTCACGCAAGGAGAACTCGCCGATCGAGTTAACACCGACCGCAGCAGTTTGTCTCAGTTCCTCTCGCCGACCTCAGGACGATTCCCTCGCGCCGAGACCCTGGTCGGACTGGCAAAAGAACTGCAAACCTCGCTCGACTGGTTGCTTGGCCTTACCGACGTTGATCCGAGCGTGACTCGAACCGACCTGCTCGACGAATCGCTGGCCTTCGAAAATGTGTCCGGCGATCCCGTAGACGAACGTCTGGTGAGTTGGTTGACCGAATCTCTTGGCCAAAAGGTTCGCTACGTCCCGTCGACGCTCCCCGATGTCCTGAAGACCGACCCCGTCATCCGCCACGAAACCATGGCTACCGTTGGGCCCGACGTTCGGATCGAAAATGCGGCCATTCAGTTGGCCTGGCAGCGGACGCCTGATGCCGACGTGGAATGTGTCAGCAGCGTGCAGTCACTCGTTGCGTTTGCGCGTGGCGAAGACATCTGGCGGACGTTGACGCTCAATCGTCGGATGGAGCAGTTGGAGCGAATGGCAACCTTGGCCGATGACCTCTACCCTGCGTTTAGGTGGTACCTCGTTGACCGACGACAGCGATACACCGCCCCCGTGACCATCTTCGGACGGCGTCGTGCAGCGTTGTACCTAGGTGGCATTTACGTGGTGTTCAACACGCCGGAACACGTGAACACGTTAGCGTCGCACTTTGATGATCACCTACGCATGGCCGTCGTTGAGCCACGCCAGATTGGCAACCGAATTCGGAAACTGATCGCTCAAACGTCGAGAGCGACCTCTTAAGTACACCTAGGGAATCAGGCGGTCCAACACACGAGCCACTCCATGCTCATCATTGGACAACGCAATCTCTTGGGCGACCTTCTTGAGTTCGGGGTGACCGTTAGCCATGGCTACACCGTGCCCAGCCCAGCTGATCATCTCAAAGTCGTTCGGCATGTCACCGAACGCAACCACGTTGGCGGGGTCAATCCCGTTGGCGTCGCAATAGCGTTGCAGTGCCGCTGCCTTGCTTACCCCGGGGCACATGATTTCAATCAAGGTGTCGGCCAACGACACAGCGGGCCCGCTCGCCCCGTAGGTAATCGACCCGGAATCCCCAACGGCGTCAATCAGCTTTTCGAGCAGGGTTTGATTCATGTCACGGTGGCGGAACAACACCTTTAAACATGACTCCTGAAGGAGCTCATGGATTGGGGCCACTCGGACATCGGGCGGAAGTTGCCACTTCGGAATGTAGTTGGGCGTATGACCAAACCCATCCAGTGCGTCAACGGCAAACGCAGCATCGGGCAAAACGGTCAACACCGCCTGCACCGCTTCACGAGCCGTATGTGCACTCAGCAAACTACGGTCGACTACCCGACCCCCATCAGACATATCAATGGTGATCGCACCGTTTGAGCACACAGCGATTTGATGGTGGGCCAGATCGTCGGCCACAGGATGCACCCACCTCGGCGGGCGACCGGTCGCAATCACAAACGGCACTGACTGGCGAATTCGGTGAACCGTGTTGCGAGTGCGGTCTGCCACCAGCCCGTCGGTGCGAAGCAACGTGCCATCGAGATCGGATGCGACCAGTTGAACCTTCACCCGTTCAGTCTAGGCGACGGCCATTCGCTACAAATTGGTGGCCACGAACAAACACTTGATCCACTTGGTTGGTGCCAAACCGGTTGATGATCTGCCCGTGTTCCTGAGCATTCCACACAATGAAGTCCGCTCGAGCCCCCGGCTGCAAGCAGCCCACTTCGCCAGCGATATCAAGTGATGCAGCAGAATTGACCGTCACTGCATTCCAGATCTCGGCGTAGCTCATTCGATACAGCCGAGCTGCGCACTGCATAACCATTTGCATGCTTATGGTTGGACAGGTACCAGGGTTGAAATCGGTGGCGAGCGCAATAATCGACTGCGACTCAATTAGCTGGCGGCACCAGTCCGCAACATGAGCGCCACCTTCCAACATATGGAACGTGACGGCGGGGAGAATGATCCCAACCGTTTCCGATGCAGCCAGCGCCTCAAGGTCTGTGTCCGAAATGTGCTCTAAGTGATCCACGCTGCGAGCGCCTTGAGCGACGGCAAGCCCAACTCCGCCAGAGCTACCGGTTTGATCGGCATGCACACGTAGTTTCATTCCGGCAGCACGCGCCGCCTCGATCATGACTAATGACTCGTCCCGAGTAAAACCGATTGGATCGCACCACACATCGAACCAGTTACACCACTGCTTTGCTTCCGGCATGAGATCAACAACCAACTGCACGTACTCATCACGGCGATCGACATACTCGGGGGGTACAACATGACCACCGAGATAGGTCGAAATGACCTGAACGGGGTGATCCAACGATGCCGCAACTCGAAGGAGACGAAGTTCGGTCTCGACGTCAAGCCCGTAGCCAGTCTTCGTTTCGAAGACGGTGGTTCCGTGCTCCAACGCAACGTCTAGCAATGCAAGGGCATCGTGTTGCATGGTGTCGCTATCGGCCTTGCGAGTTTGCTCGATTGACCATCTGATTCCACCATCGATGCCATGTTTTGGAATCCCCGTTGCCCGAGCTTCCCATTCGCCATGGCGCGACCCCGCATGAACCAGATGCGCATGCGCGTCAACGAACGACGGAGTGACCAATCGTTGCGCAGCGTCGATCACATAACCGGAGGCCCAAGCAGCCGTGATGTCAGCGGTTGTGCCAGTAGCTACCACTCGCCCGTGCCTGACTGCAAAGGCTCCGTCGACGATCACCGACAGATGGTTCAGCTCGGCTCCCCTGAGAGGAGTGGCTGAACCAACTACCAGTTCAGAAGCATGGATGACGAGAAGATCCGCTCGATTCACCCCGCCATTCTGCTCATACCCTGGGGGTAACTGTCGTGGATGGTGTCTTCAGATCTTGTCGTAGCGCTGCTCGAACGGCGTCGAGTTGACTGTTCACGGTCCGCTGCAACGACAGGGTGGCGTTGAGCTGACCGTTTGCCGCTTTGAGTGCGGCGGTGTTTGCCGTCAGTAGCACCTTGTCTCCCCGATCGGGTACGAGATAGATCGCTGCTGATTGCGATGGAACAGGATTGATCCCAGCCAGCGTGCCTACTGCCGAGTTCTTCGCAGTTTGTGCGACGACGGTGTTCAGACCACTGGCAGCAGCTCTGTCGATCAGGCCCTGAAGCCGACTTGCTTCTGCGCTCAGCGCATCGTTGCGAGCGAGTTGCGTGGCACAACGTTGAACAATTCCTGCTTTAGGTTCGACCAACGCATACACCCGGTATTCCCCAAAAATCTGCCGATAGAGCGTGCGAGCGGCAGTGATGTCGGTCGTCGACGCCAGCGCGACGCCGAGGGTGGAAAGTCCGGTTGATGTGCGGGCAATCTCGGCTTGCATCGCAGCCGTTGTTCCGCAGTCTTTTGTCTGTGCACTGAGTTTCGTGGCAAGGCTGCTCAACGTCACTTGTCGCTTCGCGATTGCGGCGACACCGTTTGCTTGGATGGCCGGCAACGTCAACGTGCTGGTAGCGGGTGTTGCGATTTCAGAAGCCGCTTGGGGGCTTGCTGGCGTTGCGACGGAAGGCTCTGGAACCGGGAGGGGTGTGGGTGCGTCGACCGCGCCCGCTGGCGATGAGATCGCCAGCAACATAACAATCGATGCTGCTGAGGTGAGCGAGTAACGGGTGATTCGGTGTTTCATAGCTTCTCCGATGTTGAGGCAGCGGGCGGCGGTGTGTGCCGAAGTGCTGCGGGTCGAAGTCACCTTCGCAAGCCTTAATGACCTCGACGTGAGTGTCATGTGATGACCTTCGGCTCAACCTGAAGATTGGCCCCGCAGGTGGTTTGTGAGTTGAGCCCAGCTCGAGCTGGGCCGACATAACAAACGAGCCATAATGAGCGGGTTGGTCCGGAGGGGTGATAGGCCGTAACCTGGCAAGGTGCTGAACTCGTTTCCTCCTGCCGACTCCGATGCCTGGGCCAAACTAGCGGCCAAGGAGTCAAAGACCGACGATCCGATGCGGGCCCTGACCTGGCACACCCCAGAAGGCATCGACGTCAAGCCGCTCTACACGGCCGAAGATCTTGACCAACTGGACAGTGTCAGAACCATCCCCGGAGTTGCCCCATTTGTTCGTGGTGTGCGCGCCACCATGTACACCAACCGGGCGTGGACGATTCGTCAGTACGCAGGCTTTTCTACCGCCGAAGACTCCAACGCGTTTTATCGCAAGAACCTGGCCGCCGGACAACAGGGCGTCAGCGTTGCGTTCGATCTTGCCACCCATCGAGGCTACGACTCAGATCATCCCCGGGTGGAAGGCGATGTGGGTAAAGCCGGGGTTGCCATCGACAGCGTCGAAGACATGAAGATCCTGTTTGACGGTATTCCTCTCGAAAAGATGAGCGTCTCGATGACCATGAACGGTGCCGTGCTTCCGGTACTGGCAGGATACATCGTGGCCGCCGAAGAACAGGGTGTCTCCCAAGATCTTCTGCAAGGCACGATTCAAAACGACATCCTCAAAGAGTTCATGGTTCGCAACACCTACATCTACCCGCCAACGCCATCGATGCGAATCGTGGCCGACATCATCGGCTACACCGCCAAGAACATGCCGAAGTTCAACTCGATCTCCATCTCCGGCTACCACATGCAAGAAGCGGGTGCTACCGCAGTGCAAGAGCTGGCGTTCACCCTGGCCGACGGACGTGAGTATGTTCGCGCTGCGCTGGCCGCTGGTCTTGACGTCGACGAGTTTGCTGGTCGGTTGTCGTTCTTTTTCTGTATCGGGATGAACTTCTTTATGGAAGTTTCCAAGCTGCGCGCGGCACGATTGCTGTGGTCAAAGATCATGAGCGAATTCAATCCAAAGAACAACGGTTCATTGATGTTGCGCACGCACTGCCAAACCAGCGGCGTGTCGCTGACTGAACAAGACCCGATGAACAACGTGGTCCGCACCACCATCGAAGCGCTTGCCGCGGTGCTCGGCGGAACCCAAAGTCTACATACCAACTCATTCGACGAAGCAATCGCACTTCCAACCGAATTCTCTGCACGCATAGCACGCAACACCCAATTGATCTTGGCCGAAGAAGCTGGGGTCACCCAGGTCGTTGACCCACTCGGTGGTAGCTACTACGTCGAGGCGCTCACCCACTCGTTGGCAACCGAAGCGTGGAAGCTAATCGAAGAAACCGAAACCCTTGGCGGCATGACCAAGGCTGTCGAAAGCGGAATGCCCAAGCTGCGTATCGAAGAATCCGCGGCGCGACGCCAAGCGAGAGTTGACCGTGGCGAAGATGTCATTGTGGGCGTCAACAAGTACCGGCTACAGCACGAAGACCCTGTCGAGATACTCGATGTTGACAACGCGAAGGTACGTGTACAGCAGATCGCCCGTCTTGAACACATCAAAGCGACTCGAAACCAGCCCGACACCGATGCTGCGCTGGCAGCTCTTGAAGCGGGAGCCCGAGGAACGGGCAACCTGCTCGCGTTGACGGTCGATGCAATCCGAGCCCGAGCAACCGTGGGCGAATGTTCACAAGCACTGGAGAACGTGTTCGGACGGCACCACGCAGAAATCCGTAGTATCTCCGGAGTGTACGGCAAGGCATACGAAGCAGACGAATCATTCGCCAAGATCGTCGCCGACGTCGCAACGTTTGCCACGGAGGAAGGACGTCGCCCTCGCATGTTAGTTGCCAAGATGGGCCAAGACGGCCACGATCGAGGCGCCAAAGTGATTGCCACTGCATTCGCCGACATTGGCTTCGACGTCGACGTTGCCCCGCTGTTCCAAACCCCGGGCGAGGTTGCCCGCGAGGCAATTGATAATGACGTCCACATCGTGGGCGTTTCAAGCCAAGCTGCTGGCCACAAAACGCTGGTGCCACAACTCATCAACGAGTTGCGAGCTGCGGGCGCCAACGATGTGCTCGTTGTGTGTGGCGGTGTCATTCCAGCCCAGGACTATGAATTCCTACGAGCCGCCGGGGTGAGTGGAATCTACGGTCCCGGCACCAATATTCCCGATGCGGCGGCAGAGATCCTTCAGCTACTTCGAACTCGACGCCACTAACGATCGGCGCTGGGCAACGACAACGCCGTCTTGCTCAAACACCACATCAAAGTCGCCAACCGGTGACACCAATCGATCAAACACCAGCCGATACTTCTCACTGAGCAAGTCGGGTTGCACGATGACCCAATCGGCTGCATCTGGCGACGCAGCGTCAGCTTCCGAGCGACCAAACACCATCCATTGATACGGATTGGGAAAGTCGTAGATGGCTCGGCGGTGCGACAGGTGTGCAGCAATGTTGTCGGCCGCTGCGACCCTGGCATCTTCGGGAATAATCGCCACTGCTCGCTCCAACGCAACTTGATTCGGTTCGGTCAGTTTCCAGTTTCCAAAAGCCGCACTACCTGGAAGTGGACCTCGCAGAAATGCGCTGACACAGGTGCACAGCACCAGCCAGCTCACGAGTACTTTGCCAAGTTTCGGTCGACGGCGCACGACGAAAGCCACGACATCGATTGCCGCCAGCATCATGCCGGGAATGAGCAGCGCCGTGTATTGAAAGCGAACATCTCGCACGTACTTACTGTCGGCCGCCACCGTTGCGACCAACTGGGGCACCGAGCCAAGCAGCGGC
>JANMEI010000752.1:0-2133 GCA_031376865.1 Acidimicrobiia bacterium
CCATATGCCGGTGATGTTGTCAAGGGGTTTCGTACATGTCGTCGATTTTGTTGGCGGCGGTGAAGTATTGGTCGGCGACGGTGCGGTCGGCGATGCGGGCGTAGACGAGGGTCATTCGCATGGATTTGTGGCCGAGCATGGCGGCGATTGCTTCGAGGCTCATGCCGCGGTTGATGGCTTGGGTGGCGAGGGTGTGGCGGAGTTGGTGTGGGTGGACGTGGCCGATGCCGGCCCATCGTGCGCATCGGTCAACGGTGCGTGTGACGCTGTAGCGATCGAGGGGTCGCCCGGTGCTGTTCGTGATGAGTAGTTCGGTAGTGTTTGGTGGCGCGGTTTCCCGCCAGGTGTGTAGGAGCTCGAGAAGGATTGGGTGGAGTGGGATGTAGCGGTCGGTGTGGAGTTTGCCGATGGGTACTTGCATCCAGACGGTGTCTCCGATTCGTTTGATCGCGTCGTTTCTAAGTGCGCATAGTTCACCGATTCGTATTCCGGTTCTGATGAGCATTTCGCACACGAGGCGTCGTTGGGGATCGAGTCGTGTTGCTGCTTGCATGAATTTGGTTGCTTGGTCATCATCTAAGAACTTTGGGAGGGGTTGATCGAGTTTGGGTAGGTCGGTTCCAAAGATCGGGTTCCGATTGGGTGTGTCGGGGTGATCCCATTCGATGAGTCGTTCGATAGCGACGCGAACCATGCCAAGACGCATGTTTATGGTCGACGATTTCATCAACGTTCCCGAAGGTGTTTCGCGTTGCGCGAGGTAACGCTTGTAGCCCTCAATGTGTGAACGTTTGACGTCTTTGAGTCCAACAACTGATGAGTCGTTGGTGATGAGCCAGTCAGCGAAGTAGCGAAGGTTCCGCTCAGAAGCCAACGCTGTTAACGGTCGTGATGTCACCGCGATTTGATCAGCGTAGAAGAGGCATGTTGCTGCGAGGATGGGTGCTGCGTTTTGGACTGCAGCCCATAACGGACCGCCGAGAGTTGGTGTTTGGGCGTGTGCGTTTGCGGTGTTCATGATGCGCTCCGGGGGCGTGGAACACCAATGTTTTGTTGAGCATCAATGGCTTCAGCAGCACGGCGGTACTCGCCGGCGAGCCAGTCGTTTGCTAAATGTAAATAGATTTGGGTTGAGCTGATCGATCGGTGTCCGGCTTGAGCTTGGATTGCTTCCAGGGCCATTCCTGCTTCGCGTAGTCGGGTGAAACAGGTGTGGCGGAGTTCGTGACATGTTGCGTGTTCCAACCCGGCACGGACCTTGGCGGCGTGAATGATTTCATCGAACCCTTTCGCGGTTAACACGTTCCCAGTGTTTGGTCCTTTCAACACAACGAACACGAACTCGCTTGTCGAGCCGGGTGGCCTTTCGGTGTCAAGGTAGTTGCGGAGCGTCGCGAAGAAACGCTGGGAGATTGGCACGAATCGTTGATGACCTCCTTTGCCGTCGGCAACAAACAGTCGTTGGTCTTTCCAACGGATATCTTCGACACGTAAACCGAGTGCTTCGCAGCGTCGAAGACCGGCAAGGACCATTGCTTCACATATCGCACGGTCGCGTGAGGTGTTCAGTGCACGTAATAATCGGTTCACTTCGTCGACTTCCAAGATTCGTGGCATTTGTCGAACTGGTCGCACCAAAGCAACGACCCGTTTGTCTTTCGTGACTGGTGAGCGGACCGCCATTCCGCGTTGAACCGGGTTCGCCGCGATCCGATCCAAGGCGACAAGATGTGAGAAGAATCCTGATACCGATCCGAGACGGCGACGAATTGTTGATAACGCCAACCCAGTATTTCCGTCCGGGAAACGGACAACGTTTCCGACTGGAGGCCCGAACCGTTGAGCTTTGATGAAAGCCATCACATCGGCGCGATTCACGTCCAACGGATCCTTGTCGATCACCGTGAAAAACACTTTCAAATCGAACCCGATCGCCAACACAGAGTTCCGCCGCAAACGAGCGGCAACAAGCTCCAAATAATCATCCAAAAGAGGATGACCAAGCCGAGGAGGACTCTGCGCACCACGACCAATACCGACAAGACAAGGAAAAAACTGGGACATACTCAGCTCCAATCACGAGGGATACGTGATCTTCACCGAAAACCGGAAACATCACCGGCATATCTACCC
>JANMEI010000753.1:0-1542 GCA_031376865.1 Acidimicrobiia bacterium
CGTGCAACTGCGGTTGGGGCAGCGTTGGAGGGGCGTGTTGATTCCGACGGCACGGCTACCCGTGGCGATGCGTTAGAGGTCGGGGTCACTGCCGTTTCTGCTTCGGTGCGAGACAAACGCGGTGGGATCGTGGCGGCCATCTCGGTGGTCGGTCCGACGTTTCGGCTCGAAGCGTTTGGGCTCGATCGCACCCGTCAACTGGTGGCCGAATCTGCAGCCTTTGTCACAGCCCAGTTGTAGGCGGAAGTTTGTCTTTACGAATCTTGGTGAGTTTGGTCACCGACGACAGTGTCAGCCCCAAAACAATCAAACCAGCGGCACCAGAGAACAACAATGCATCCAGGGGCTTCTTCGCTGTCATGAGCTTTTCGAGCGCTTTGATAGCTACGACCAACACGATCACATCGGCGAGCTTTGCTTTCAGGTCATCGAGCGTCCGGATCTCGAGCCATTCCGGCAAGTCAAGATCACCGACGAACAGCTCCCAGAGGCCTAACGCAAAAACCAAGATCACCGTCGCCAGCAGAAAGGTATCGATCATCGATAACACCTCCACGAGGCCAGCGGTTTCGTCACCTTCGAGGAGTGTCTTGGTGTAGTCCCACACCCCATAGATCCCCCAACCGAAGGTGACTACGGCACCAACCAGCAGACCAAGGACTGCGAATACCACCATGTACCGAGCCGACTCAAGGAACCTACGCATCGACTCACGTTACGCACAACCAGTTCGATATGCGAACGCACTACCTGCCAAGATCTGCACATGCACAACTCTGCAGTCCAGCTGACTATTCAACCCGTGACCGGGGTGCTGGGTGCGCAGATTTCGGGTGTTGATCTCGCGGCCGATTTGAGCGCCACCACGGTTTCCGAACTTCGAGACGCGTTGTTGAAGCACCACGTGTTGTTCTTTCGAGATCAAGATCTGACCCCCGAACAGCAGATTGCATTCGGTCGACGGTTCGGGGAACTCGATGAGCATCCCTTTGTCAACGGCCGGCCGGATCATCCGGAAGTGCTTGAAGTCATTACCGAGCCCGATGACACCTTCAACTTCGGTGGTGGCTGGCACACCGACGTCACGTTTCTCGAAGAACCGGATCTGGGATCGATTCTGTACGCAGTCGAGTTACCCGCCACCGGAGGAGACACGCTGTTCGCCAACCAGCACGCTGCGTTCGACGCGCTCAGCGACACGATGAAACAGTTCCTGTCGGGTCTGCAGGCCAACCACTCCGCAGGCTCGCAATATCGTGAGGGAGGTCAGTCAACGAAAGCAAAGGCCATGTCTACGAAAAATGCAGACAGGGCCGACACCGCGGTGGTTCACCCAGTGGTTCGAACCCACCCCGAAACCGGTGCTAGAGGTTTATATGTGAACGGAGCTTTCACCACTCACATCAAAGGTATGCGCGCTGAAGAATCCAAAGCAGTGTTGCAGTTTCTCTTTCGGCACGCTGTGAACGAAGCTTTCACGTGCCGTTTCCGGTGGGAACCTGGGTCGCTAGCGATGTGGGACAACCGCAGCGTGCAGCACTA
>JANMEI010000775.1:0-1830 GCA_031376865.1 Acidimicrobiia bacterium
GCAATCCGAATCTTGGCAATGAGTGCTTCATACGCAGTTGCGGCATTGGCGCGAACGGACGGATCGGACAGCTCCTGCGAACCAATCAGCACCAGTGCGATACTCGGTTTGATGGCAAACCAGGTATCGACGTTGTCGTACAGATTGCCAGGTGCGCCTGTGGTGTCTAATCGGTCGTTGGGGCCAAACAGATACCCAGGGTGCGATTCGTGATCCGGGTCGCCACCACCATTCGGATCAATCTTGCCCGAGCCAACAAAATTCACCGGGATGCGACGCGACTCGAGCGCCCGGAACAGTGGCCCTCGATACCCTTCCCATCCAGCTGTTAAGGAATCTCCGAACGGCATCAACGTTGTTGCCGAGCAGATCCGTGCTGGCGATTTAATTTTCTCCGTTTTAGCCCCAGCGAGGATCTCAGCGAGCGGCACGGTCGTGAGCGCAGGCGTCTGAATCAACGTGCCAACCGCCGCAGAACTTTCCTGGCGGCGTGGCCCGACTCCAAAAAGATCCATCAACACTGCTGCCACGACGAACAGCGCAGCCACACCTAACAACACGTTGAAGGCACGGCGCACGCCACGGAAACTCATATCAAATGAGGTTAACCAGCCTGGGTGGTCACCGGTTCACCTGCACTGATGAGGCGACCGATCAGTTGCTCAACCACTTGATCAGCAAGTTCTTGCATCTCCAAGTCCGTGCGATCTTGGATCGGGTGGGCCACAAACAACGATGCCGGTGTCATTCCCAACGATGCAGCTTGTGCCTCTGCGGCTTGCACAAACACACTCGACGCGACAAAAACGCCAACGAGTCCACGGGTTTCCAGATCAGCGATGTCGTGCACACTGCACGACGTGCAACTACCTCAATCGGCCAACGCTTCGATGACCGCCTGACATTCCTCGGCGATCTTGTGGCGGAGGTCGGCGGGAGCAGGTTTGGTGTAGGTCGGTTTGCGGTATCGCTTGGTGAGCACGCCGCGCTCATGAAGGCGAATCTCGAGTTGATTCAGAAAAACATCGCCGCGCGGTTTGGAAATGTCCAAGAGTCCGACGGTGAGACCTTCAAGGCTGGTGAGTCGAGGGTTGAGTGCCCGGATGGCTGGGTTTTGTTCTCCGGTTGGATCAAGCAGTGTGGTGCTCATGTGGTGATCTTTCTTCGCTGACGTTTCTTCGCTGATGTTTTTTGCGTTGATGTTTTAGAGACTGATTTCTTGGCTGACCATGGAGGAACCTTCTTGGCCCGATACCCACCCACCGATAATGGCCGAGAACATGCCGGCGTCGCCACCCGCATGAACAAACCACAACCCACCGTCACGGAACTTTGGCAGCGTTGAATCGACGAACGCTTCGGGAAGACCCTCGGCGATGCCGTCTGCACCGCGAATGATCTGCGCGCCGGGGATCTGCAGATGAGACAACACTTCGTTGCGTAACCGGTCCTTGTCCCATCCTTCCGCGGCAAATGTTCGGGCATGTTCTGGCGACACGACGACGACTGCATCGAATCCGATCACCAGCTTCGGGTGCCCTACCGAACGGAGACACGCCGCAAAACTTCTCGCCAACGAATCGGCGGTTCGACTCTTTTGGTCCACTAACGCTCGAGGTCCTTCACCGGCGAACAAGGTGACTGTGTTCGCTCCCTGTGCCGCACCTCGCTCGGTAGCGAGTGAGGTCCATGGCGACGTGGATTCGGCCTCAGCAAAACAGAATCCCACTTTCCCTGGATTGCCCAAGGTGGCACGATCGACGCCACCAGGACGACCACCGCCCACATTTCGAATCACTAGCTGCAATGCCCGGCCGATCGTCGAGTTTG
>JANMEI010000907.1:0-3030 GCA_031376865.1 Acidimicrobiia bacterium
GCCGTTGCCGCAGCAATAGCCGGGTAACCGAATGACAGGAAACTGGCAGCCATGTTGACTGCTGGCCGTTCGCGTTCGGCGCCAAACAAATACCAGCAGGCAATCGCCGCAATCGACAGAACAATCGCCACCATCACACCACGTTCGCCGCGCCACATTCCCCCGCCGATCACGCTGAGGAGACCAACGGCAACAGCCGGGATGGCAGGCTTAAATCCACGTTCGCGCAAGGCATGCATCAATTCGATGGCCGCCATCGTGATCGCGAGCGCAGCCAAAAGTGACGCACCGACCGCCTTGCCAAAAATGAAGACCAAACCGACGACGAGCAGCAGCAACGCACCGGTACCGATCCGGGCGCTGAGGTTGGATTGAGGTGCCTTGCCGCGAGCGGTTGGCGCAGGGCGAGATTTCGCTGGACGACCGGCCGAGCGAGCAGGATCGGTTGCCCCAACAGCGGGCTTGGCGATGTCGGTCTCTTCCTCTTTGGCCGCGCCAAGTCGGGCGGACTTTCGACGATCGGCGCGTTGCTGCGGGCCACCCGAAACTACGCGCGCTTCAGGTTCAACGTCGCGTACGAGGCTGTCAAATCGAAGCACATTTGATGGTTTGACCTCTGCTGCACCCTTTTCGGTTGGGGCGACGCTCTTCCCACGACCATCACTGTCGCCATCGGTGTCGCCATCGATTGCGTACAGATCGGAACGTTCAGATCGTTTTGCGTTCAGGGTGCCAACGCGAGTCTCATCGTCGCCGAGCAGAGACGTGTCAGATGCGTCGACATCGGCCCAGTCTTTTGCGTCGTCTCGCCAGCGAGGGCCTGATCCAGCAAACGCACCCCAGTTATCGCCGCCAGGATTATCGGCGTCTGTGTCTCGCCGTTTGCGCGGAGCAGGCGCATCGTCGAGCGATTCGTCTGAGTCCGTTGCTGCATCAGAATCGCGCTCGTCAAATCGACGCTCGGCCATACGGCGTTCACGACGTTCCAGCGTTGCCGCAGCAGCAGCCACGATCACACCGGTATCATCACCGGCGGCACCACTCGGTTGAACCAGGCCACTCGATTGAACCAGGCCACTCGATTCAACCGCTGCGACGGAACTGGTCGAATCGGTAATCTGCTTCGCGTACATATGATCTGGAAAGACATCATCGGCGTCGTCATCATCGGCATCGGCATCGGCGGTATCCGTATCGGTATTCGCCACTTCGACATCTGAGCGTTCAGCGCTCGGCACCTCGTCAACGGCAGGACTCACTGAAACAGAAGCAGGAACATGGCCGAGCAGATCGCCGAGCGTCGTGTCGCCCGCGTCCATCCAGGCACTGTCCATACCGTCTTCGTCGTCGTGATCAAGATCGTCAACAGAACTCTTGGTCACGTCAACGTCGCTCGATTCGCCAAACGTGAGTTGGCCAGGAACCACAGACGGAATGACCGCTTCGAGATCAATCACCGACTCGCCGACCGAATCGATATCAAACTCGTGCTCATCGTCATCGGCCCATTGCGCGGAAGCCGCTGCCGCAGCCCGAGCGGACGGAGCGCCGACAATGGTGACGCCCGTCGTTTCGCCAGTCTCTGACGGAGCAAATGGACTGGGATGTTGGTTTGGTTTGGTCGGATCGTTCATACTCAGACCTCCATCAACTCAGCTTCTTTATGCGACACCAGACGCTCGATTTCTGCGATCTGATCCTGGGTGATCTTGTCCAGTTCTTTCTCGGCGCGGTCCAAATCGTCCTTGTTGATGTCGTTGGACTTTTCTGCTTTTTCGAGTTCGGTACGGGCATTACGACGAATGTTGCGCACCGCCACGCGGCTGTCCTCGGCCTTGGACTTGACGCCCTTCACCAAATCTTTGCGGCGCTCCTGCGTCAGCGGCGGGAACAGCAGGCGAATCACCACGCCATCGTTGGCCGGCGACATGCCCAAATCGGCCCGTTGCAGAGCCTTTTCAATCGCCACAATGGCGGTCTTATCGAACGGTTGGATGACCAGGATCCGGGCTTCTGGCACGCTGAAGCCGGCCAACTGCTGCAGCGGAACCTCGGACCCGTAGTACTCCACCCGGATCTTTTCGACGAGCGCGGGCGTTGCCCGACCAGTCCGAACCCCTGAAAATTGTTCAATCAGGTGTCCGGTGGCCTTGGCCATCTTCTCCATCACATCGAGGAGTAATTCATCAATCACGAGACCAGCGTACCGATAGGCGGGTCTCCAATGAGGACGTTCCTGATGTTTCCTTTCTGCATCAAGTTAAAAACCACGATTGGAAGGTTGTTATCCATGCAGAACGCAATGGCAGTGGCATCCATCACCTTGAGACCCTTTTCCAACACCTCGGCGTAGGAAACCGTGTCGTATTTGGTGGCCGTGGGGTCCAATTTGGGGTCAGCGGTGTAGATCCCATCGACGCTGCCATGGGTTGCTTTGAGCACTGCCTTGGCGTCAATCTCGGTGGCCCGCATCGCAGCAGGGGTATCGGTGGTCAGGAACGGTTGCCCAATACCAGCGGCAAAAATCACCACCCGACCCTTTTCCAAGTGACGAAGGGCACGGCGTCGAATGTAGGGCTCGGCCACCTCGGCCATGTGAATGGCTGACATCGTGCGGCTTTGCTGACCCTGCTTTTCGAGCGCATCTTGCAACGCCAGCGCATTCATCACCGTGGCCAACATGCCCATGTAGTCGGCGGTGGCACGCTCAATACCCGAGTTGGCACCGGTAGCACCTCGCCAAATGTTGCCACCTCCCACCACAACGGCCATTTCAACGCCCAACTCGTTGCGGGCTTCAACAATTTCGCCAGCAATGCGGGCCACCGTCACCCCGTCGATGTTGTTGCTGTCGGTGCCAAACGCCTCGCCTGAGAGCTTGAGCAAAACACGGGGCCAACGAGAACGCGGAGTGTCAGTCATACAAGATGTCAAGGGTAGTGGGCCATTACCAACCCTCCGACACGTGATCTCCGACGCGACGAAGGGGCACCGTGAGGCGCCCCTTCGTACAAAACAGTGAAAAAGACT
>JANMEI010000016.1:0-2125 GCA_031376865.1 Acidimicrobiia bacterium
TGCTGAGTTCGTCGGCGATGCGGAGTCGTGGGTTTGTCATGATCAGTATGGTGCGTTGCGATTGGACGTCTGCCATGGTTTCGCGTTAGGCCCAAAAGTTGTTGCGACGCTCACGATCACGCCGGGCGACGTACCCAACTATCGCAGCTCCCGTGAAAATAAAACTGACCCATACTGCGCCCGCAGGATTCAGGTCAGGTGGTTTCGACAAGGCGACGATCACCATCATCACGTAGAACCCAATGAGCGAAGCGACCAGACGGAGTGTTGTGGCATAGCTCCCCACGTTGTACAGCCCGATCGCCAGCACAAATCCAATCACGCCAACTTGATCGTCCCTGATCGACAGTGTTGCGATAACTGCACCGCTCACGAAGAGCGTCATCAGCGGGAATCGGCGACGGGCGGCCAGCATCAAACAGCATCCGATTCGAAGCACCCAGGTCCACCACTGAGGCGCAGAGTAGTTCGGATCGGTCACATTCAGGGTTGCCTGTGTGCCCACGCTTTCTAACGTCACCAGTCCAGCCATGACGATTGCAAGTACGAAGTCCCACAACACTGGAGGACCCCACCTGCGTGCGCGATTTGAGCGAGCAACAGGAACGGGGTTTGCTGGGTTGGTTAGCCGGATCTGCTGGTCGTTGGCGGGGGTAGTGCCGGAGAACGGCAGGGTTGCACGCACGCGGAACCCACCACCTGGTCGCCCTCCCAAATGGACCGCGCCGCCGTACATCTCGGCGCGTTCACCCATGCCGATCAGGCCATGACCAGTCTGTGGCTTGCGCGGATCAAGTGCGGTAGTCGTGCCGAGCCCATCGTCATCAATTAGTAGCTCTACACAGTCATCAGTTACACGAGTCAGCACGGAAGCTTCCGCACGACCCGCGTGTCGCACGATGTTGGTGAGGGCTTCTTGAACGATCCGGTAGGCGGCGAGCGAGACACCTGGCGGGACTTGCGTCAGGTCACCGTCAACGTTATGTGTGATCGGAACGCCCATCGATCGAATCTGTTCGATAAGCGCGCCTACATCCGTGAGCGCCGGCGCTGGATTACTGTCGTGGGGGTCGCCGTCACGCAAGATATCGACAAGCCGGTGGAGTTCTTGCGTTGCAGTATGGCTGGTAGTTCGAATCGCATCGAGTGCTCGGGCCGCGTCAGCTGGTTGACGATCGATGAGGTGTGCACCGATACCGGCTTGCACTGCAATGACACTCAGCGAGTGCGCCACAACATCGTGGAGTTCTTGAGCAAGGCGAAGACGATCCTCCGCTGCTCGCAGATCGGCCGACTCCCGTGCATTCACTACTCGCTGGATTGCTGCTTCAACTTCGCGCTCTTGTTGAAGTCGACGCGCCCGAAGAATCAACCCGAGTCCGAACCCTGCTGCGAGAAAGCCGGGGCCCGTGAAAAGCTCGGCGTTGAGGTCACGTTGGACAACAACGAGACCAACGGCAAATAGTGCTGCGGTCATCGCCATAGCTCGCCACGCCAATCGAAACGGGAGGTTCGCAGAAACGCTATAAACACTTATTATCAGTGCGAGAAGAGCGACGCCCTCGCGATGCTTGCTGAAATCGAGCAGACTGAACAGCATCACCGCTACTGCAAACGCTCGCAGTGGCCAGCGGCGGCGTCCGATCAGGGTTGCGCAAATCGCAATCGTGACCGCCCAACTCCAGGTGGTGTCGGAGCGAATATGGAAGCGGTCGGCAGAACCATCGGCCACATCAATACGCGTGGCAAGTACAACAATGGCAACTACGGCCACCGCAGCGGCCAAGGCGTAGTCCCACACGTGTGCACGGATGTCGTGGCGCACCGCGTGCAGGAACCTCATCATCTGACCGTAACGCTGTACGACGAGGTTCGCATCAGCCCACAGGCTGAGACTGTGTCCATCTGTAGGCCAGAACGACCGCGATTCGTTCATCCTCATCTGCCTCGGTGATCGTCGCTGGGCCGATGCCGTCGATTGCGTAAACGATCAGCGTGGTTGCCATGACTACTACAGCCACCCTCATCCCACCCGCCCCAGTAACCACCCAACGCCGCGTTGCTGCATCTGCCACCGATGCGACGAAGACCTACGGCTCACATGATGCCGTTGTCCAAGCACTTG
>JANMEI010000018.1:0-2024 GCA_031376865.1 Acidimicrobiia bacterium
GCAATCAACGCGCCGGCACCTCGTATTGTTGTCCTGGTCGATTCTGCTGGGTCGGATCGATCGTTTCTGACGCAACGTGGGGCGGCTGCGTGTTTGGATGTTTCCCATGCCCAGTGCGTTGATCTAGCGGGCGTCGAGTGGTGCCATGTTTCGGGTTATGTGTTGGCTTCTGCCACAGGTCAAGCTTTCTATGCGCGCCTACGGGAACGATGTAACGAAGCCCATATTCCGCTCAGCGTCGATCCATCTTCGATTTCGGAGATCGCGCACCACGGCGCCCATGAGTTTCTTCATCTCATCGGTCACGTTTCACTTCTTGTTCCCAACGAAGCCGAGGCGTTAGCGCTCAGCCAACAAACCGATGTTGAACAAGCTGCAGATCGGTTGGCTACACGGGCCAACATCGTCGTTGTGAAGCGGGGGCCAGCCGGGGCGCTTGCAACCGAGCGCGGCACGACGATTCAGGTGCCAGCCATCCATAGCGACATTGTCGATCCAATAGGAGCAGGCGATGCCTTTGCTGCTGGTCTTATTGCCGCGTTGGTGGGAGGATCCTCACTCATTGATGCAGTGGGCAACGGAACCCGGTTTGGGGCGCAAGCCGTTGCTCGCACCGGAGCGTTTTGATCGGTCGCATTTCACGGAACCAAACCAACGGTAGTTTTCGTCTGATGAGCATGTCACCGACCCTTCGTCTGTTTACTCCCTCTCGTTTGCACGCCAGCCTTGTTTTGCGGGCCAGTATTGTTCTGATGGTCCTGTCGGCTGGCTTGGTGACGGCGGCATCATCGGCCTCGGCACTCGATGCTCGACCCAAACTTGCCACCAAACAAACATTGGCAAACCTCATCTGTGAAGGTGACGGGAGCGCTGCGGCCTGTTCCACATGCCCGAGTTACACCTCGTTCGCCAGCGAATCGGCCGATGGCAACGCAAACCTCGGTCCCTTCTTTGTTGGATCGTTCGTCACTCCTGGCGCCACCGAGGCGTACGTGGGCCTCACCGGCTGCGAACCGCATGGCGACAACTACCAGGGTGCGGTTCTGTTGCGAAAGACCTCAACGACCTGGAAGTTTGTCCGCTACGACGCTGGCATCGAACTCGATTCGTGCCTGCGATACCGCTATGCCACCGGCACCGATCTGTTGGTTTGCGAGGGAGGTTGGTTTGGCCAGGGATACGGGATCACCTATGTAAACGCTACGTACATCGGCCCAAAGAGTTCGTCGCAACGATCAATCGTACGCGCGCAGAGTAACGAGGGAACCTGCGATGCGATCAGCGACGTTGCTCAAGTGTCTGGGTTTGCCAAACGCACCGAAGCAAAACGAGAAGGTCTCGAAGTAATCGTGGCCGAGTCTCATGCTAAGCGGACCGGTGGAAGCTCAGAGTGTCCCGAGGGCAACACCGGCAAGGTAGTGACTCATACCCTTCGGTTTACCTTTGATGGCAAACGGTTTACCCCCCAGCCATCCTCAGCGGCAACAGTCGCCTGCCTTGGATTGTTCGTCGATGGCAAAGGAAAATCGGGAACATACTGCCCTCCGGTCGGATAAGCGTTCCTCAGCCACAAGATCTTCAGTACATTGCGTTGTTGTGGCCGAACAGCGCAACCAAGAGAATCATCCCCAAGACTCCGTATCGGACAGCTACCCGCGCCAGTACGCGAGAACACTCAGGTTTACCTGCGGCGAGCCCCGATCGGTTGAAACCACTGCAGCCGGCCTCGTCTTCCTTCGCAGTCGGTCGAGCACCGACCCCATCAACTGCCTGTGGCGAGTTGCGTTTGCAGACGATGGAAACCTCAAACCGGATCAACTCCTCGTCGATCCAGTTTCCCTGGGGTCAGATATCGACGATCTTCCCGCAGCGGAGCGGGCTCGACGCGAACGCTTACGAGAACAGGCCAGTGGCATCACCGCATATTCGTTGTCCGCCGACGGATCCGCAGCGGTGTTTACGTTGGCCGGCCAAGTGGTGCTCGCCGACCTTCGAAGCAACGACGAACCGGCCACCATCCGAGT
>JANMEI010000020.1:0-7766 GCA_031376865.1 Acidimicrobiia bacterium
GTTGTGCAAAAACGCTGGTGGCAAGCGCGCTGGCTGCTCCGGTTCGAAGTGCGGTGAGCAGGGTCGCATCGACAAGTGCAATTTGGCGACCACCACAGGTGTCGTAGACCGCCGTCGAAGCGGTCACCGTTGGAAGGCGTCGATCTTGTGGATTGGATGGATGATAGGCAACCGTTTTGACTCCGACGGCGCGCCCCCGGTCGTGGGTCGGCATCCACTCGATTAATCCTGATGTAGGAGTTACGTAGTGGAATCCATCGCGAGGCGGTGTCTCAAGCGTCTCAGGGCTAGAGGTGAGCAATGCATCGCGCATTCGACTGGTCAGGCCGTCCACAAATCGATGGAGGCCAACCGTTTGAACTACTTCAGTGATGTGGGAGTGCCCTAGGAAGAGCATGACGAAAGCCAGGATTTCTCGAAAAGGTTGGGAGGAACATCTTGCGAATGAACGTTCACTGAAACTACTCTCAGTGTTCAAATGATCGCAACCCCCCGATTCAGTTTCCCAATAAGTAGTGAACATGTCCCAACTGCCTAACTCAGTTGACACCAACCTCGTCCTGCTCGCTGCTGAGGGTCTGAGTAACGGTGCGCACCCGGTCAAGATGGCGGCTGCCGCCTGGGCCCAAGAGCACCTCGGCGCCGACGCCGACGAGTTGGCGAGGCGGGATCACTCCAGCGAGTTCGATAGTGATGGATGGAAGCGGTGCGCCGAAAAGGGTCTGCTTGGTTTGCTGGTTTCGGCAGATTTCGGAGGATCCGAACGCGATTTGGTGACCTCGCTGCTGACACTTGAGGGGTTCGGATACGGAAACCGCGACAACGGACTGACCTTCGGAATTTGTTCGCAACTTCTCACGATTCAGCGAACGATCTCCCGATTTGGTTCGGTGGATCAGCAACAGCAGTGGCTGCCAAAGTTGGTTGACGGTTCCGCTTTCGGCAGTTTTTGTATGACTGAACCACTTTCCGGGTCTGATGCGTTCTCGATGACATCGCATGCACAGCGTTCCGGTGAAGAGGGTTACGTTCTCAATGGTCACAAGGCCCACGTCACCCTCGGCCCGATTGCCGATGTGCTGTTGGTATTTGCCACGACGAATCCGGCTTTGGGTCGATGGGGAATATCGGCATTTCTTATCCCAACAACGAGCGAGGGTGTTCGGCGGAGCGCCAATCAATCAAAGATGGGAGTACGGACGACACCATTCGGCGAAGTGTGGTTCGACGATGTCTTTGTGCCGGCCGAACAACGCGTCGGCCCGGAAGGCGCAGGTGCTTCGATCTTCTCTGCGATCCTTGACGAAGAACGGGCCTTTCTCTTTGTGGGACAGCTCGGTGCGACACAACGGGTGCTCGAGGACACGGTCGCCCGAGCAAAGTCTCGAACACAGTCCGGTAAGCCAATCGGCGACTTCCAAGCTATTTCCCATCGCATCGCTACGATGAAGCTGCAACACGAAACCGCTCGACTGTTGATGTACAATTGCGCACTCCTCGCGATCCAAGGCAAGCCCATGACAACCGAGGCGGCACTGACCAAACTGCATGTATCGGAAGTAGCTGCCGAATCGGCGTTGAATGCCCTACGTGTACATGGTGCCTCCGGTTATCTGGCCGAGACAGGCATCGAACGCGAACTTCGCGATGCGGTTGGGGGCCTCGTGTATTCGGGCACTTCAGACATTCAGCGCAATATCGTTGCTCGCCTGTTGGGCCTCGGCGGATGACCCACCCTTCTTTGTCTCTACTCAACCAGGACCACAACTCATGACCACTTCGGTACAAGCCGCAAAGCACTGTCGACGTTTGATTGTATTGCTGCTGTGCACGTTCGGCGTGTTCGCCTTGACGGCGACGCAGGCCAGCGCACATAAGGGCACCCAGAGCTACGTCTTTCTTCGCATCTTGTCTGATCGCGTTGAAGGACGGGTTGACCTCCGCATTAGTGATCTCAACGACATCGTGAACCTGAGCATTCCGCAAAAGGAAGGGCTCTCGGTAGCTGAGCAAAACCGTTCAATCCTCGAGGAATACACGCGACAGCACTTTTCGCTGTCGTTGCGTGGCGCCGACCTACCAGTGACTTTCACGACGATTGAGTTCTTGGAAGAGCCTGGTGCCGCCAGCAGTTACGTGATCATGAACTTCACCACTCCGCGGCAGCAACAATCGATCCCGCGAAAAATTGACGTGAAGTATGACGCAATCTTTCACGCTCGGCCCGATCGAGATGCTTGGTTGTTGGTCATGACTGACTGGAACACCGGGACGTTCATGAAAGAAGGGCGGTATCTTGCGACGTTCGAACAGGGCAAAGAATCGCAAGAGATTTCGCTTGGCTCGGGATCTTGGTTTTCTGGTTTCAAGAAGACGGTGGCGCTCGGCGTCGAACATATTCGTATAGGTACTGACCATATCTTGTTCGTGCTGACACTGCTCCTTCCTTCCGTTTTGGTGTTCCGCAAGAAGAGTGGATGGCAGCCGGTCCCGGGGTTCGGATCGAGCCTCCGGCGGGTGCTCAAGATCGCCACGTCATTCACGGTCGCCCACTCCATCACCCTCGGACTAGCAGGACTCGACGTCATTAGCCTCCCGGGGAAACTTGTCGAGACAGCGATTGCAGTTTCTATTGCGTTAGCGGCGCTACACAACTTCAAACCGGTATTCGCAAACAAAGAGTGGATTGTTGCCTTTGTGTTTGGACTGTTCCACGGGTTTGGATTTGCGAGTTTGTTAGGCGACCTGGGGTTGAAATCGGATCGAAGAGTGTCGTCGTTGTTGGGATTCAACCTCGGTGTCGAGTTTGGTCAAGTAGTCATCATCCTGATGGTCTTTCCCATGCTCTTTCTCCTTCGGCGAATCAAGGCGTATGACCTGGTGTTGAAGGTCGGCTCCGCGTTGGCCGGTGCGCTGGCCATCGGCTGGGCAGTTGAACGACTGTTCGAAGTGGACCTACAGATAGCGGCCCTTGTCGATCCAGTGGTCGTGTTTCCTCGAATCTTGGTGGCCGTCGCCGTGCTGTTTATGGTTGCCGCTGGTTTGTATCTGCGAGGGAAGCAGCAGGGGACCTTACGGTCCGTAGCCGAATCGCACTGATAGCTACGTGTCGCTGAGATCGTGGATGGCTTTGTCGACAGCTCGACGAGCCTTAGCGACCCGCTTCTCGAGCGCAGCGAGTGCAGCTCGCTCGTGATCTTCTGGGGTGTCAAGCGCCTGGCCAAGGACGTCGAGAGAAACGTCGGCAAGGCGCTCTCCTAACGAAACGAGTTCGGTCCGGATGTCATCGATCTCACGCATGGATTCATCTTGACCTATGAGCGGCCGAGCACGTGTCGAGCGACGATGCTGACTGGATGCTCGGTGTGAATGCCCGCTTGTGCCAACCACATCGAACAGCCTGGATTACCAGAAGCAACGATGGTGTTTCCTGTCGGTGCTGCTTTTCGGATTACCTCCAGTTTTGCGTCGCGAATTGATGTCGCCAACTCGGGTTGCAAAACAGAAAACGCCCCGCCAGCTCCGCAACAGCGGCCGTCATCTGGGAGTTCAATCACATCAACGAACGGAGAGAGCAGCACGCGCACGGGTGCCTGGGCTCGTTGCACATGGCGAAGATGGCAGGGATCTTGAATAACAACAGTTTCGCGAGTCCCCGGTGTGGACTGATGTTGAATGAGAAGCTCGATGCGATCCGCAAGCCAGCTGCTGACATCAACGACCCGTTTGCTGAATTGGTGCGCTGCTGGTGTTCCAAGCAAATGGCCGTAGTCTTGCAGCGCAGCGCCACAGCCAGCCGAATCAACAACGATGGGCGCCTCGCCAGGACAAGCGCTCATCACCTGATGGGCAAGGGCTTGCGCTTGATCCGTTAGTCCTGAATGAACGTGAAGCGCCCCGCAGCAGCCTCCTCCCTCAGGAATTGCAACGCACGCCCCGGTCGCCTGCATGAGCGCCAGAGCATCGACATGAACATCGCGTTGCCACGCATCCATCACACAACCGGTGAAGAGATACGCGTCTGCTGTATGCGCGTTGACAAGTCCAAGTAACGGTGGACGACGAATCGGAACCTGGCTCGGCGCTCCAAATCGCCAGCTCACCGATCTTGGAATGAGACGCAGCCGCTGGCCGACCCCAAGTACGGATGAAGCGAACAGGAGGGTGCGATGAAATCGCAACGCTCCGAGTCCAAGCCGCAGCAATCTCGGAGGGGGCGCGGTGAGCGTCATCGCTGCCCGAGTCGTTTCCATGAGTTGGCCAAACTTGACGCCACTCGGGCAAGCGGTTTCACAACCTCTGCACATGACGCACGTATCAAACGCCGAACGCACTGTGTCGTCGATTGCCACGGTTCGCTCGTCGACGGCCCTCATCGCAGCGATACGTCCCCTGGGAGACAGAAGTTCTTCGCCGGTCGCTCGGTACGTGGGACAGTGGGGTAGGCAGAGGCCACAAGAAACGCAAGCAACCAACAAATCGTCATCGAGGTTGAGCGGACCCAATCGAACCGTGCTCATAGCTACTGATGCCCGACCCTTCGGACTCGCTGCGCTCGCCACTCGATCGGTCATAGTTCAAGCCGCCCAGGGCTGAACCGGCGGGTGGGATCCAATTGATGCTTGATACTTCGCTCCAATGGGGTTGCTGCGGTCCGGCGGGGTGTTTGCCAGTCAGTGTGCACGGTGCCGACGCCGACTTCAGCGATCCACTTGCCTCGCTTCGTCCACTCGGGCGCAAGGTCGGCGAATTCGTTGGGATCCACGGCGAGCCGTCCCCTGGTCGGTAACGAAGGCCCGCTACTCGAATCCACCGCTCCGAGTGCGCGCAACGTGTTGATCTCGTGTTCGATGTCTGCTTGGTATCCCTCAAGCAGTATCCAGACGCGAGCGCCGTCCCACAAGACACAGGATGGCTGAAAGAGGCGAGCACGAATTGCAACGGGATCGTGGTGCTCAATGACACACCAACGCGATAGCTCGGGCGCTGGGCGACACCGAAGGACGACTTCGCCTATCGGCCCAAGGGTGCCAAACGAACCGACCAACAATCTGCACACGTCGTAACCGCTCACGTTCTTCACTACCGGAGCTCCAGCACGTAGCAGGTGGCCATTGGCATCAACGAATTGCGCTTCAAGCAACAAATCACGAGCGGCGCCAAAACGAAGTCGTCGATGCCCGCTCATGCCAGCGGCTAACAGTCCTCCGATAGTGCTATCTGGTGAAACCGGGTCAAGCGGGCAACACTGATTGGCACTTGCCAATACATTGTTGAGTTCCTGGTACGAGGTGCCTGCTCCGCAGCGAACGATCATTTCGGACGGTTCGAACTGCACGACTCCTGACGGAGCGCGAATCACCCTGACATCACGATCGAGTTCGCCCCCATATTGCCAGTGATTGCCTGCACCAAGGACGGTGACTGCGCCGGTTGACGGATCACCGACTTCATCGACGAATGCACGAAGCGCGCTGCTTGGCTTCAGCCGTTGGAGCGTGACCATCAGATCCACGCACCGGTGTCGGTAATATGTGCACTTGGAAAATCGGTCGAATGGAGTTGCGATACTTCTCCGCAACCAGACCCGATAGGAAGTACCTTTTCAGGATTGCATCGCACATCGGGATCAAACGCATTACGCAAGCGACGCTGGAAGTCCAGTTCTGCGTCCGTGAACATCAGCCCCATGTAGTCGCGCTTCTCAAGTCCGATGCCATGTTCGCCCGACAGGGCGCCTCCAGCCGCTAGGCATAACTCGACGATTGCTTTGCCAGCCGCATGAACCCGTGCTTCGATCCCAGGCTCTCGTTTATCAAACACGAGAAGCGGATGCAGGTTGCCATCGCCGGCGTGGAACACATTCAGCACGATGAGTTCATGTTCCGTAGCAATGCGAACTACTCCTTCCATGACATCGGCAAGCTTCGTACGCGGCACAACCGCATCGTGCAAGTAGTAGTTGGGCTTAATGTTTGCAATGGCACCGAATGCTGACTTTCGAGCCTTCCACAATAACGCCCGCTCGTCAGGGGACTGGGCGGTTCGGACGGAAGTTGCTCCGGCAGCGAGACATGCCTGTTCGATCAGGGTCGATTCATGAGTCGTCCCTGCATAAAGTCCGTCAACCTCCACGAGGAGCACAGCCCCGGCGTCGGTTGGCAGACCGGCGTGGGCAAATTGTTCGACGGCAACAATGCAATTGGCATCCATCATCTCTAATGCCGACGGCAAAATGCCGGCTGCAATAATCGCCGAAACGCCCTCCGAGGCTTGCCTGATGGTCGGGAACGCAGCGAGTTGGGTGACAACGAAGGGAGCGGTCGGCATCAGGCGCACCACAATCCTTGCGGCAATACCCATCGTTCCTTCTGAACCAATGAAGGTTCCCCGTACGTCGAGGCCGTCTGGGTCTGGCGCCGATCCTCCGAGGGTTAGCGACTCTCCCGACGGGAGGATGACATCGATGGCAAGGACGTGGGCTGAGGTAACTCCTGCATTGAGGCAGTGAGGTCCACCGGCGTTGGTGGCGATGTTTCCTCCGATGGAACACGACTGTTGGCTCGACGGGTCCGGCGCATAGTGAAGTCCCAGATGAGCAACGTGACGAGACAGGTCGAGATTGAGAAGCCCCGGCTCTACCTCGGCGGTGCGTTGATCCACATCAATGGATAACAGTCGGTTCATTTTGGTGGTCACCACCACGACCGGACTGTTCAGCGGAACAGATCCTCCTGCCAGTCCAGTACCTGACCCTCTTGTGGTGATTGGATGATCGTGTCGTATTGCGGTTTGGACACAGTGTTGAATTTCTTCAGCCGAGGTGACCAGACACACCACCTCCGGCGAAGCGGGTGTGATGGTGGAGGCATCGCGGGAGTACATCAGCCGTTCGATGGGGTGCGAGAGAACTCGCGTTGGGTCCAGGTGAGCCCGAAGATCGGAGATTAGGTCCATCGTTGATATCTCATCGGGTGACTGTACCGAAGCGAATGTTGCAACGTTCAGAACGCTCCAATTTCAGCGAATCGATCGCGGACCTCGGGATTGCCAAAACACTCAAACTGCGGACCGTGCATGTCAAGTCGGCCCCAGACCCCGAACAGTAGATCCGATGCGGTCCCACGGATAGCGGCAGCACCCTTTCCGTGACCATGGGTAACGGTCAACACGCCGGATTCGATTTTGATCATCCATTCGCCCGGCCCGTCAGTGGCGTGAAGGTGCAGCGATCCGCCGAGTGATGCGTCGGACCGGGCGGCCAAAACCCGATTGGGGATGAGGGCGAAGTACTCGTCGATGCCGTCAATAGCCAAGTCGGGAGGCACTGGGGCGAGCGGGAGTCCGGCGGCCAACTGAGCATCGGCTCGGTGTACAGCTGTTTCGTGAGCCAGTCGGCGCGACCAAAAGCTTGCCTGAAACGGAGCGCCGACCATGTTCCAGGCGTGTGCGTTGGGTTTCGCATTCTCAAGTGTGTCGAGCACTTCGGCGAGTCCGGATCGAACATAGTCAGCGAGATCATCCGGGTGATCGGGCGGAGCCAACAGGTGGTTGCTCGCAGGTGGGTCCTTCAGTTCGAGGCGTACGATGCGAGCAGCCATTCGATGGACGCGGCCAACATGGCCAGTAAGGCGACCGATTGTCCAACCCGGACAGGTCGGAACAGCTTGTATCGGCCCAGCAACTAACGCATCGAGAAGTAACGACGTGTCATGAGTGATAGCAGCGTGATAGGGAAGTGGCTCCATAACGTTCCATTCTTCACG
>JANMEI010000029.1:0-2061 GCA_031376865.1 Acidimicrobiia bacterium
GTCAGTGGCCTTTCACCAATCATCATCGGTGGTCTCGCGGGCGCTGTTTGCTATTTGGCACTCGGACTGAAGAACAAGTTCGGCTTCGATGACTCACTGGACGTCATCGGCGTGCACCTCGTCGGAGGCATTCTGGGCTCGCTGCTACTTGGCGTGTTCGCCGACGCCAAAGTGAACCCGGCAGGATTCGACGGTCTCATCAATGGGAACGCCGAACTCATCAAAGATCAGTTGGTTGCGACGGTCGTAACTCTTGTGTTCTCCGGTGTGATGTCGTACATCATTGCGAAAGGAGTCGATATGACGATCGGGCTACGAGTGACGGAAGATGAAGAAGACACTGGCTTGGATCTCAGCCAACACTCCGAGACTGCATACTCGATGAGTGGCAGGCTGTAGACAGGTAGATGAAGGAAGCAACGGAACTGCGATGAAACTTGTAACTGCCATTATCAAACCATTCAAACTTGACGACGTGAAAACAGCGTTGCGCGAAGCAGGGATCGCAGGGATGACCGTCTCTGAGGTTCAGGGTTTTGGCCGTCAACGCGGGCACACCGAGGTCTACCGGGGTCAGGAGTACACGATCGATTTCGTGCCAAAGGTCCGTATCGAGGTACTTGCTGATGAAGCTGATCTTGACCGGGTCATCGATTCGATTGTGGCCGCCGCTCGTACCGACAAGATAGGGGACGGCAAGATCTGGGTCACCTCCGTGGAGCAGATCGTGCGGATTCGAACCGGTGAACGCGACCACGACGCCATCTGAGCTCGCCCTTCGCTTCAAACAGGATCGGACGGCGTTGCTAGCAGCGGCGCCGCTCGTTCGAGGGCGTCAACTGGTCGATGAGCTGACGGACTTGACGTTCCAGTTCCTTGAATCGATTGCCCAACGACAAACGTGGCCGTCTGGGTGGGCGTTGGTAGCGACGGGTGGGACGGGACGCCGCGAGTTGTGCCCCGGTAGCGATGTTGACTTGTTGCTGCTGCACCCAAAGAAGGTTCCCGACAAAGAGCTTGCTGCGTTTGGAGAGGCGCTGTGGTATCCCCTTTGGGACGCAGGCCTATCGGTCACCCCAGGTGTACATACGGTCGAATCGGCCACCGAGTTGGGTGATCGCGAAGTGTTGTCGGCGGCATCGTGGCTCGATGCTGTGTGGGTTGCCGGAGACCAGGCAACCTTTGCGGCGTTTGTCGAATCCACCACTCGATCGAGACTCAAGCACGCAAAACGGCAATTGCGCGAACTACTTGATGTCTCGGGGTCGCGCCATGAACGAAGCGGTGACGTTGCGTTTCTCCTTGGCCCCGATTTGCGCGATGGCCATGGCGGTCTTCGTGATCTGCTGGTTCTTCGATACATTGCCGCCACCGGCCTCGATGGAGTATCCGATGCGCTCGAACAAAACCCTGCCGCTTTGACACGAGAGCGAGACGCGGTGCTGGCAGCTCGAGCCGAACTGCACCGCTGTACCGGTCGTCCGCACGATGTGCTTGCACTTCAAGAACAAGATGCAGTCGCAGCGTCGCTGGGACTTTTCGCTCCAAACGAGATTCCTGATGCCGACGCGATGCTGGCACAGGTCAGCGGCGCAGCGCGCACCATTGCGTGGTGCTACGACGAAACGGCCCGCCGAGTTGCTGCATTGCTTGATCGTAAGCGCGCATCTCGATTCGGCAAAGCCCTGAAACTGTCAGCTGACATAGCGCTGCAAAGCGGTGAGGTAGTTCTGGTGGATGGGGTGGATCCCAGCGCCGATCCGTCGCTGTTGCTGCGCGTCGGGGCTGCTGCAGCGCTGAACAACCTTCCGATCGCTAGGGGCACCTTACAGAAACTGGCCCAGCATGCCCCTTATCTCAATGATTTGTGGCCGGACCGGGCCCGACACGCGTTGGTTGCCTTGCTTGGCGCTGGACCTGCAGCAATCGACGTGATTGAGGCCCTTGATCATCACAACCTGATTGCCCGGGTGCTGCCTGAATGGGCAACGGTACGAGCGAAACCCCAACGAAACGCCTATCACCGTTTCACCGTTGATCGCCATTTGGTTGAGGCAGCGG
>JANMEI010000092.1:0-5028 GCA_031376865.1 Acidimicrobiia bacterium
ACCCGATCCCGATCACTCCGCCGATGAAAGGAACCACCATGAACCAGCTCACCCTCTGGGACACCGACCCACTCCTCGACAAGCACCAAGTAGCCGAACGCCTCAACGTAGGCATCCGCTTCGTCGAACGCCTCATCGCCGAAAAACGAATCGCCTACATCAAAGTAGGCCGCCACGTTCGTATGCGCGCATCCGTTGTCGACGCCTTCATCGCTGCGAATACCGTGTCGGGTGTTAGTTAATTCCGCGGGCGCCTAGCCCCGGAATCGTGTCCCGGGAAGGGTATAAATCATTGCAGCAAGTTCATGGCGCTGCGGTGCTACGGCCCCAGACTCTTGTGCCTTTGGGGTTCGCCTGCCACCGTTGCCTTTCGTTAGTTGTCACTGAAGCACAGAAATTGAGGAGGGCGGTCCTTGTCACTTGGAGGGACCGCAGAGCGGCGAGTCCAAGATCATAAAATGTTCGATCGGTCATCGCTTTACTCACGGGAGGGACCGGGGCCAGACTCGCTCGGAGAAACCGGTGTGTCGCAGCGTTTCGCTCTGCAGACAACGGGTAAAGGTAGCCTCCGTCTTCATAGTCATAAGCCAGTTCGACTAGGGAAACAATTGGCCAACGGTCGGCGTCGTAGAACGGAACAACGGCGGGCCTAAGCTCCCGTGTCTTTGAATCTCGCCAGAGGTTTCGGAAGGCAACTCTGTCCGGCGGATCACCCAAACCAAGGTATTCGTTGGCCGCAACTCCGATACGGTCAAGGCAGTCTTGCGCTGCGCGCATTGCTAGCCGAAGTTTTGCTGGTTCGCTCCCATAACGTGCTGCGTCACATGTGTCGACGTATTCTTTGGCGTCCAAACGATCGTCGAGAAGCGCCTCGTAGGCTAAGCGCCGGGCGACTAGGTAATCCTCTTTTAGGCAATTCAGGAAAGCAACGATCGGTGGCGGAGCGATCGCCGTTTCAGTCGTCACCGTGCTAACAAAGTTCGCCATGTCCCATTCCGCCGGATCAGTTGCATCAAACGAGAAGGAAAGGTGAAGTCGGTTGTCGGAGATGAACGCTTCATAAGAGTCTTTCCGCCAGGTTGGCGGAGTTCGGAGTTGCGTTTTGACGGCCGAAGGAAGTTCCGCAAACTGGCGAACGACGTCCTCGCTCGTAATGTTACGAACTTCCGAGGAATGTAACTGCGCTTGGCAGGCAAGATGCTTGCCCTCCTCCTCAAGTTCCGGCGAGACCAGGCCACCATTCTGACGAAACTCGAAAATGACCTTCGCAACCCAGCCAGCGGCTACCGGGTGCCCCGGATTGAGCCCAAGAGCGTTTCGGTAGGCCTCGTAAGCTTCCAGCCAACGCGCTGATCGATAGAACTCGTGTCCAAGGTTGATAAATGCCTGGCAACGAACCTCGGTCTCAGTTGCGTCGTCGATTGCTGCCTGGTGAAGCAGCCTCCTTGCAGTCCGGCGCGAATCACGGTGCCGTTCAGCCCAAGCAGCATCTCTAGCTGGATCGGATTGTGAAAGCGCGCCGTACGCTGTACCCAGCATGTAGATCAGTTCCGGTTGTGCTCCAGGCAGTCTTGCAAAGTCCTCGATCAGTCCAACTGCTCTTTTGGTGGTGACGAAGTCCATTGCGGGAGCAGCTATGTCGATTAGTACCCCGCCCAGATGGCACAAGTCTTCCGGTGTAGCCGTGGCCGACAGTTCATCGATTCGCTTAAGCGTTGCTCCATAATCTGCGACTCCCTGTTCCCTTAGTTCCGCAAGCAACAAATTTGAGAGTAAGGGTCCGGACACGGATAAAGGCTATGCCGAATCGTCACCAAACACGGTCGGTTTGCTCGCTCGAAGGGACAGAACGGGTCATGATGATCAGATGGACTGGAACGTTTGGACACCTCTCGATTTGGACGCCGAGACCGCATGGTTGCGGGAAAGTTCGGACGAGCAATATTCCTGCGGTTTTGACGGGTCCGGTTGGAAGGCGAGCATCTGGATTCTCCACTCGATGTACGAGTCGCCTGCACTTCAGTCCAATTTATCGCATGATGATGTTCATCGCTCGGGCATCGATGCTGGTCTGATTGAGCCAAGCGTGATTGGTAATTGCAATTTGGACGAACTAACCGTGTTGACAGGAGGCCGGCTCGGTTTCACGGAACACCCTGGGCCTGGTTGGTCTCGACTTCGCTGGGCGGAATTGGCTGACCGGCTTGATTTGCTTTTCGACCGACAGGAGTATGCGCCGTGCTTTCGATGGTTTCCTTACAGCAGCTGGCCCATTTCTATTCGTCCGCCGTCGGAGGGGTCGCTCGATTCCGAGACCCTTGATCGATTGATCCCACATCTAACAGGTGGTTCTTCTTCGGCGAACTGTATTGCTGCGCACTCGTTATTGTCTGCAGGGTGTGACGATCAGCGGCAGCGTTGCTTCAGTGGTCCTGTCGCGAGTTTACGAGACTTCGTTGAACGTGACGAGTGGGCTGCGACACCGAGCAACTTTTGGGCGCCGGATCGTTCATGGTTGGTCTACACAGACTGGGATTTGTGGGCGACGAAGGTGAGCGGTTCAGCCGAACTGGTTCGGTCACTTCAAGCCGACACCGAATTGGAAACGTTAAGTTGGAAGCGCGCTTAGGAACCCAGGGTTGGCTTCGAAAATTGTCGGTAGCGTTCAACGCGATCACACATATCGTATTCGCAAGTTTTAACATTTTCGGGACCGAAAACGACTCCTTAACAACCGGTGAGACTCAACCCACAATTCATACTGAACTACGGCGCGCGAATCAGCACAGACTTAGTTCTCGATGTTTTGTCGATCCATTCGAGAGCGCTATCGCCGAGGGCTGCGGCGACCGACCGTAAGTCTTCGAAGACTTGCTCCGGTCGAACGTGCGGGTCTGACACGCTCGCTCCTTTTCGGCGCACACCTTGAAAGATCGGCTCATGGTGCGCTATTCGGTTCCTAGTCTCATGCAGCAACGCAACTTGGCGATGGAGCAATCGGCGAGACGGCTGAATGAGCCCAGGGAAGCCAAAACGTAAGCCTTTCCCGATTTGGCCAGTGGGTAACCAAAGAGTCGAGCCGTAATCAAGAAGGACGCCGTTACGTTTGTCGTTAGCTTCGAGCAGCCCGACCCAGAATCCGAGTGTGAGTTCTGCAACGACAGCTCCCGGTCGGTGAGCACTAAGAGGTTGGTTTCGGCCGAGCCAACGTTGAGCCGTCTGGAGCCCTGAAATGGCTCGGTCGCCGATCTCGGCGATGAATGCGCCGCTCGAATCGAGGTACCACTGTGGTTTGTTGAAAAGTTCCCGCAGTTGTTGATCGATTGCGTTGCGGAGAAAGATCTCGACGCTTGCGATGTCGGCGTACAGGGCCGAGCTGAGGTCAACGTTCCAAAGGTAGAGCCCGAGGGCTGCCTCGTCGGTTTTCGTGACGGTCGCGTTGCGGTACGGTTCAAGGCGTTCCGACGTGATCAGATCCTTCAACGCAGCCTTTTGCGGGTTTGCCCACTTTTTTCGCCTTGCCAACGCAGCCATGAACCGATATCCTAGAGACATAACTCCCTCGGGTTGCCGCTTACCAAAGCCGCCCGGGGGTTTTGCTTTTGCCGCCAGACTTGCTGGCGCAAGGTTGGTATCGTTAGACCAGCTCCCCGGACCCGCTAGCGCCACCATTGTGGCGTGCGACCGGGGCTTTGCTATTCCGGACTTAGTCAAGGCTTCCTATGGCTCGGCTGGCGATGCGGTCGGCGACGGCGCGAATTGAATCGGGTAGTGCGTGTGCATAGGTTTTCATCAACATGTCTGGCGAGTGGCCAAGAACATCGGCGACGGCACGCAGTTCCCCAGCATCGGCGGCTTGGCGGACCATATGGGTCGCGGCGGTGTGGCGAAGGCCGTGCGAAGTCAACCGAGGCACTCCTGCAGCATCAACCAGTCGGCGGAGGGTTTGATCGAAGTTGCTGGGCGACACGCGATTGCCAGTATTCGTGGAGATGATCAAGTCATCGTCGACCCAATCGGGACCAGCAACGAGACGCTCCTGCAATTGCGCCGCCCGATGAGTCTTAAGTGCGCGTAGCGTATCACCATCGAGAAGAATCGTTCGACGAGAGCGTTCGTTCTTGCCTTCCGTCCATATTGGCTTTCCGCTCGCCTCCACCAGACCACCCGAGATTCGCATCGTTCCGTTGTTGAGATCGAGCCCTCCCCAACGCAATGCCAACAACTCACTCCGCCGAAGACCGTAGAGCACCGTCATGCGCAGAGGGCCTCCCCAACGATGATCGGCAATCGTCTTCAAGAACACCCGAATCTCCGCCTCGTCCCACGAACGCACGCCCTTATCGGGAACCGGGCGCGCAACGAATTTCGGCAGCACCACACGTGCCGCAGGCGAACGCCGGATCAAACCTTCCTCGACCGCATCAGCAAGCACTGCACGCAAGACCATGCGGCAAATCTGCAAACTCCGTTTCGACAACTTGCCCGCTGCCGCTGTTGCCTCCAACCAACGAGAGATGTCGTCACGGTCCAACTTGTCGAGCGTCAACGAACCGAGCCCGGCCTTGATATGCACACCCGCCCACTCGTACTGCATCCGCGACTTCACACCGATATCTGTGCGGGAAGCACACCATCGATCAATCAACCACGACAACGTTCCCTTGTTCGTTGTGATCTCACCGCTCGCCGCAGCAGAAGATGCCGCCGCATTCGCAGCGCGCTTCGACGGATACGTTCCGATCTGTCTTGGACGCCTTGCGCCCGTTTCGCTGTCGATGCCATCGACGCGCACGACCCACTTGTCGCGCTGTTGACGCACCGTCGGTTGCCCTGTGGCTTTCCAACCCATCGCCTTCGCCTGCTTTCTCGAAGCAAGCAACGAAACAACGTTCGCTGCTCAACTCCACTGGAAACCGAGTGATACCGAGAGCTTCCCGAGCAAACGTTTTGATACATCTGTGATACATCGGCTCGAAAACGACTGAAGCCCCCGCATCAGCGAGGGCTTCATCAGTGTAACACCGC
>JANMEI010000105.1:0-3614 GCA_031376865.1 Acidimicrobiia bacterium
TGAATACCCGCTTAGCGGTTTCGGTGTGTACATCTGCACCGCTGGTGAACGCGCTCATCAGCCCCGGGTCCTGTGCCAAGTGAGCAATGACGCGTAACTCGATTTGGTTGTAATCAGCGACAAGTAACTGTGTGCCCTCGCGAGGGATGAACGCTCGACGGAACCGACGCCCCTCCTCGGAACGAACCGGAATGTTATGAAGGTTCGGTTGATCCGACGACAATCGTCCCGTACGGGCCACCGTCTGATTAAACGACGCATGAATGCGACCGTCGATGGCTACTTCGGCAATGAGACTTTCGCCGTACGTTGAACGAAGCTTTTCCATTTCTCGATAGCGTAAGAGCGGTTCGATGATCGGATGCTCGCCGCGAAGCTTTTCCAAAGACTGGGCGTCAGTGGAATACCCGGTTTTCGTTTTTTTGTCGGTTTTGAGGCCCAACTTCTCGAACAGGATTCTACGGAGTTGCGGAACAGAGTTGACCACAAATACTTCGCCCGCAGCGTCGTGCACTTCGCTTTCAGCTTTGCTTGCTTCCGCTGCAAGTTCTTGCGACAGTTCTTTCAAGTAGAGCGAATCTACGCCAACGCCAACAATCTCCATGCGAGCGAGCACTGCGATCAAAGGCCGTTCGATTTGCTCGTAGAGCGCAGTCAGACTGCGGGCATCCATTGCCTTTCGCATCGGCTCGACCAGCGCCCATACCGCTGCCGCGTTGCGCGCAGACACGTGAACTGAATCCTCCCCAGTTCCGCCGAAGTCGAGCTCGCCTGCCGGTGGCGCGTCGTCAGCGCGCAGATCAATACCGGCGTAACGTGCCGCAAGCTCTTCCAATGCGTACGTGGTATCTGCAGGGTCGAGCAGATAGCCCGCAATTGCCGTGTCGATACCAATCTTGTCGCCGAACACTAAGTCGATCCCGTGATCGCTGAGACTCCGGAGTAGCTCTTTCGTTTTATGTGCGTGAATTTTGCCGATTGACGTGAGCTGAGCAGCGACGGTGCCGAGCTTGTCGGCGGGAACCCACCAGGACTTTTCGCCATGCGCAAGCGCAACGCCCTCAAGCGCCGAACGTCCCTCGGGCCCGTGCCATTTGCCAACGATAGCAATCTCATCCAACCCGGCTAGGTCAAACGTTTCCTGCAACGTGACCGTCAATCGTTCGGTCGGTGCCGGAACAGCCCCACCGCCCCCGGTCGAGATACCCCAGGTAGCGGTGAACGAATCCAGAATTCGACCTGTGAGCGCTCGGAACTCCAGGGACTTAAAGAGATCGGTCGCTTTCGCAATGTCAGGGTTGGGCGGATGGATAGCTTCGATGGTGACATCAGGAACGTCTCGAACCAGTGGAGTTGCCGTTGCGTTCTGTCGCACCTGCGCTTCGTAGGTGTGCATGTTTTCGCGGAGCTTTGGGGTGAGTTTGTCCAGGTTGGCAAAGATGCCGTCGAGATCGCCATATTCGTTGATCAGTTTGGCTGCTGTTTTCTCGCCCACCCCTGGGACGCCAGGAAGATTGTCTGACGTGTCGCCGCGCATCGCGGCGTATTGGGCATAGATGGTTGGGTGCACGCCGGTGCGTTCTTGTATGCCAGCCTCGTCGTAGAGGGCGTAGTCGCTGACGCCGCGCTTGTTGTACAAAACCCGAATACTGCCGGTGCCGTCACCGGTGGAGTCCTGCACGAGTTGATAGCTATCGCGATCACCGGTGACCACAATGACGTCGTCACCGCGCGCTGCCCCCTGGGTGGCCAATGTGGCCAAGACGTCGTCGGCTTCATATCCAATCACTTCGAACATTGGAAGATCGAGCACCTCAACGACTTGGCGAACGATGCTCATCTGCTGACGGAGGATGTCGGGTGTTTCGGCTCGTCCCGCCTTGTAGTCGGGAATCATGTCGTGACGAAAGCTTGGCTCGGGCCGATCAAACGTGACACCCAGTAGGTCGGGCTTGTGCTCGTTGAGCATGTACTGCAGCATGCTGGTGAAACCGAACACGGCGTTCGTGACCTGCCCTGACGCGGTTGCCATATCTGCAGGTAGGGCGAAGAACGCCCGGTACAAAAGGGAGTTTCCGTCGAGGATCATCACGCTGGCCATGTCACGACTCTACGAGGTTGGGGCCTCGCTTTCGTCAAGCTTGGGGGGCTTCAAGCTTGGGGGACTTCAAGCTTGGGGGACTTCAAGCAAGGACTCGGCAACAGCACGCATAGTGGTGCGGTCGTTCATCGCTCGCCGCTGGATCTCGCTGAAGGCTTGCGCCTCGGTGAGTCCCTGTTGTTGCAGACTGGCTTTTGCGCGGTCGATGAGTTTTCGGGTTGCGATCTGCTCTTCCAGCGAATCGACCTCAGCAGCGACGGCCTTCAGTTCCTCGTGACGGGCCGCAGCCACCTCGATTGCCGCCACCAACTCGCCTTGTTGAAAGGGTTTCACCAAGTAAGCCATCACCCCGGCATCGCGGGCTCGAGTGATGAGTTCGCGTTGGCTAAAAGCGGTCAAGATAACCACGGCTGCCAACCTTTGGTCGGAAATCAGTTTCGCGGCAGAGATTCCATCGAGCCCCGGCATTTGCACATCCATCAGCACAAGATCTGGTTGCAGCTGCTCAACCAGCGCTAACACCTCATTCCCTCGTCCAGTTTCGCCGACGACGTCATAACCTTCCTCGATCAGCATCTCTGAGAGATCGAGGCGAATGATTGCTTCGTCTTCGGCAATCACCACTCTCGTCGGTCGAGTCATTGCGAGCCCAGTTTGTCGAGCAACTCATCTTGTCGTAGCCGCAACTTCGTAACGGTTGCGGCGAGCTCGTTAACCCGAGCAGATGCCTTGTCTGAGTGTTTCGAAGCTCGAAACGCTTCGTCACGGGTTGCGGCATTGCCGATCGTGAGATGTTCCCCATGCGCATCGGCGGCGTCATCCAGGTACGACAGTGCTTGCTCTCGTTCGATGTGTAACTCGTGTTCGGCTCGCTTTAGCGCAGTCGATACTTGCTTCAGTTGTCGGGTAACCATCCAGTTGTTGAGTGCGCCCACCCGTTCACTGTAGGTCGTTAGTTCGCGCTTAATCAGCTGGAACGCGCATGTCTGATTTCCGCCAGACATGGACGCCGGGGACTGACAGAATAGGTTCATGGGCACACCTCTGGACGACGATCGGTGTTATGCGGCGCTTCTGGCCAGGGAAGCACGCTTCGATGGCGAGTTTTACGTGGCAGTCAAAACCACCGGGATCTACTGTCGGCCAAGTTGCCCAACTCCAATTCATCCAAAGCGAACCAATGTCACGTTTCACCGCAGTGCCGCATCTGCTCAGCAGGCAGGTTTTCGTGCATGTAAACGATGCCGGCCCGACGCGACCACCGGTCTTCCTGCTCGTCTGCGTGCCGACGATCTCACGGGACGAGCATTGCGGCTGATTGAAGATGGTCACATCGACCGGTTTGGTGTCGCCGGTCTCGCCAGTGCATTGCACATCAGCGAACGCCAGCTCAATAGGGTGATGACGGACGAACTTGGCGCAACGCCGATAGCGTTAGCGCGGGCGCGGCGTTCGCAGCACGCACGGGTCCTCATCGAAACGACCGACATGAACTTCGCCGACGTGGCATTTG
>JANMEI010000232.1:0-4002 GCA_031376865.1 Acidimicrobiia bacterium
CCATCTGTCGTGGCGAGAGCTACGCGACGGCCCGTGGTTCGGTGCGGTGCCCACACTGGCAGCAGCGGCGATGGTCACGACCTCGATCCGGCTCGGGGTGATGGTAGTTCGCCATGTTGCCGCGAAACAAGGGTCATCAGCTGGCGTGATTGCCGCTGTTGTGCTCGGAATGATCCTCCTTCTGAGCGTTGCCGTCATCGGAGCGGTCAGCGTGCTCGGTCAGAAGGTGAAGACCTCGTTCAACTCGATTTCAAACACGCTCCCAAATTCACCAACTCCCGTGCTACCGGGCAGCCCAGTTGGCGACAGCACTTCCACCTTGTTCGAACGCACCAATGGCATTTCCCAAGATGACGTGATCGACAGAAACAAGTATGCGCCCGTTGCATTCCCTTCGGGAGAGGACTGCGCCGTGTTTGAACCCAACACAGGTGAGTACGCAGCCGTTCGGTGCGCCAGTGCCAAAATGAACGCCCGGTTAGTGATGGTCGGAACAGGTACTCCCGACGGGTCAACTACAGAACTGGAGAATGCTTGTCGAGGGATGATCAATGCAAACTTCGGCGTCACGCCGACAGCAAAGCGGATCTGGATTGTCTCGTACACAACCAGCGAAGTTGAGTGTTTCTTTATTTCGCCACAGTTCACGGTCGTGCCACTCATTGGGGCAGGGGAGCAGCCTGTTGACGCTGGCTCTGGAGCAATCAAGTTCGATCCGATCGGCAACACACTTCCCTAGTGATGGCGGTCCGACGGCAACAACCGTGAACTAGAACAGGACGATGTCGTCTCAACGAATTGCCTTTCTCGGTCTTGGCGTCATGGGCTCGCCCATGGCCCGACATCTTTCCCAAGCCGGTCATCAGGTCACTGTCTATAACCGAACAGCAGCCAAGTCCGACGCTTGGGTGGCGGCACACGGTGGCGTCGCCGCCGCTAGTCCCGAACAAGCATCAGCTCAGCAAGAGCTGGTATTAATGTGTGTGGGCAATGATCACGATGTTCGTTCGGTGGCAACCGCGGCACTCGCCGAAATGCAGCCCGGCACAGTGCTGATCGATCACACCACTGCCTCGGCCACCGTTGCTCGCGAAGTTGCATCGCTGGCCGCAGAACGCGGGATTGGGTTTGTCGATGCTCCCGTATCGGGCGGTCAGGCTGGTGCTGAAAATGGTGCACTGACGGTTATGTGCGGCGGATCTCAATCTGATTTTGACACTGCAGCCCCGGTGATGAACACCTACGCGAAGGCGGTGAAATTGCTGGGTCCTGTGGGATCGGGCCAACTCACCAAAATGGCAAATCAAATATGCATCGCAGGCATCGTGCAGGGATTGGCAGAAGCTATTGCCTTTACCGAACACGCTGGACTCAACCCACTCGACGTCATCGAAGCAATCTCAAAAGGTGCCGCCCAATCGTGGCAAATGGAAAACAGATCAACCACCATGCACGACCGGAAGTTTGACTTTGGATTCGCCGTGGAATGGATGCGAAAAGACCTTGGCATCGTGTTGGACGAGGCTCGGCGAAACGGTTCGAAGGTACCGGTCACCGCTTTGGTCGATCAGTTTTATGCCGATGTCGAGTCGATGGGTGGAACCCGGTGGGACACCTCGTCGTTGATCGCACGGCTGTGAATCTTTGATTTTTTGGGGGTTTGTCGGGTCGTTATCAGTTGATTTCTGAAGTTAAGTGAGTTTTATTCCTGTTTTTGTCATCCATACATGCGGGTGCTTCCGGAAACTTGAGCAACCAACGAGCGAACCCGCTCGTCACACATCAATGAGGTTCACATGAAGCAACCCTTCCGGAAAGTCGCTGTCGCACTGATCGCTACTGCCGTCGTCGCATCAATCGGTTTCGTGCCGACTGCCAGCGCAGCTAAGGCAAAGAAGCCAACCAAGAACATCGTCGACACCGCAGTTGGTGCCGGATCCTTCAAGACCCTCGCCACTGCGTTAGGTGCAGCCGGTCTGGTCGACACCTTGAAGGGCAAAGGCCCGTTCACCGTGTTCGCTCCAACCGATGACGCATTTGCCAAAGTTCCAGCCGATACTCTTGCTGCCCTTCTGAAGCCAGAAAACAAAGCAGCACTTGCTTCGGTGCTCACGTATCACGTCGTCGCTGGCAAGGTACTCGCCAAAGATGTCGTGAAGCTCAACGGCAAAACTGCCGCAACCGTCAACGGCGGAACCCTCGCCATCTCGGTCTCCGGCGGCAAAGTTAAGGTCAACGATGCCAACGTGCTGAAGACCGACGTGCTTGCCACTAACGGTGTCATCCACGTCATCGACAGCGTGTTGATCCCGAAGGACTTGAAGTTGGCACCAGCAGCCACCACCGTTCCCCCGACCACCGTTGCCGCTGCACCAACCAAAGACATCGTTGACACCGCAGTTGGTGCGGGACAATTCAAAACCTTGGCTGCCGCATTAACCGCAGCTGGCTTGGTTGACACGCTCAAGGGCGCCGGACCATTCACCGTATTTGCACCTACGGATGCTGCGTTTGCCAAGCTTCCAGCCGGAACATTGGACACGTTGCTGAAGCCAGAAAACAAGGCAACGCTTACTTCAATCCTCACCTATCACGTCGTGTCGGGCAAAGTGCCAGCATCCACCGTGGTCACCTTGAATGGCAAAACCGCTAAAACCGTGAACGGCGCAGACGTGACCATCAAGGTCGAAGGCTCCAACGTGTTCGTCAACAATGCCAAGGTAGTTACCACTGACATCATGGCCACCAACGGCATCATCCACGTGATCGACACCGTCTTGCTGCCACCAGCACCTGGCGCAGCACCTGCTGCTCCTGTAGCGGGTAACGCAATCGCCGTGGCCAACCAGGCTGGCCTGACCACATTGGTTGCCGCCGTCGAAGCCGCAGGATTGACCGCAACCCTGCAAGGCCCCGGGCCCTTCACCATCTTCGCTCCCGACAATGTTGCTTTCAGCCTCGTTGGTGAAGATGCGTTGAAGAACCTGCTCAAGCCAGAAAACAAGGCAGCCTTGGCATCAATCCTCACCTATCACGTTGTGCCAGGAACCTTTACCGCTGCCGACATCTTGAAGACCCCTAGTCACAAGCTGAAGACCGTTAACGGCAAAGAACTTCGCTTCCAAGTTTCGAATGGCAAGCTCTTGGTCAATGGCGCAGGTGTGCGTGCCGCTGATGTGAAGACCAGCAACGGTGTCGTCCACGTCATCGACACGGTGCTCATTCCGTAGTTGTCTCAGACGACGTTCGACCAAGTCGGCGTCGTTTGTCTAGGAATTATCCCCCCGGAAGGGAGGTCGGCCACCGTTTCGGTGTCCGACCTCTTTCGCGTTATCAGTCGGATTTGTCTGCCGATGAGTCAGTCCGGTTTCAGATCGGATTGGCCGAGCTGACTGAGGTCGAACAAGTCGAAATCAACGCGGCCTGAGATCCCGTCAATCTTGGCGAACCCGTGAACTTGCCAAACGGCCCATTTACGGTTTGGTCGATGGGCAAAGCTCAACTCCCATCGTTGGCGATGAAAATGTGCGCTGATGGCGTACCTGTCGTTGAATGACTTCCCGATGTAGAGGACTACCTCTCGCTTGGAGATGCGCTCAACTTCACGCACAAATACGAAAACCTCGCGTTGAACATCGGAAACGGGGGGCCGTTGCTTGCATGACCCGATCAGCTCGAGGTCAACCGCCGGTGGCAACTCGAGCGTGTGGAGTTGCGCCTCTGCGATGAACTGCACAGCTTGTTCCATGCCCGAGCTGCACAGGGTGAAGAAATGATAAGCACCGATATCGATTCCCTGCCGCTGCGCACCCACTCGGTTTTGTTGGTACCTCGGATCGGAGTAATCGTTGCCCTCGGTGGCCTTCAGGTATGCAGCGTCGATACCGTCTTGCGCCAGCAACTTCCAATTGATGTTTCCTTGATGATGCGAAACATCAATCCCGTGGACATAACGTCCTAGAGTCGCTGGTCGATAGTACGGCAGGTAGCCAAAACAAAAGC
>JANMEI010000158.1:0-3702 GCA_031376865.1 Acidimicrobiia bacterium
CATGCGCTGGTAGTGAGTTGTCGATCATCACAAAACGCTCCCCCGCCGCGAGTTGCGGTGAACCGCTCCCCCGTGGCCAGATTGACCACGAGTGCAGCAAGCAGCCCATCTTCATCGGCGGCAGCAAGCGACGTTGCGTACCAGGGGATTCGCCTGCTGGCGTTGGTTGATCCGTCTAACGGGTCGACAATTGCAAGAAGCGGATGGTCGGCTCGTCGTAATCCGGATTCCTCCGACAACACGCCAACTCCAGCGCGATCAAGAACGGCCAGCGCCGCCTCGTCAGCCACCACATCGCTTCCGTGCTGGCCCCCGTGGGCACCTTCTGCGAGCAGCCGATAGTCAGACTGCTCTAACTTCGTCAGTGCACTGACTACCGCAGCAGCGACATCGTCGAATAGTTCCAGGGCTTTCGCAGCAGTCCAGTTCACGAAACCGATGTTGCCACTTGTCACCGCATACGCTGAACACCTGTGGGCGCAAAGATCTGGCTAGGGACCGCAGGGTGGTCCTACCTACCGGACTGGGTGGGGCCGTTCTATCCTCCGGGAACCTCGCAGCCAGAGTCACTTGAGCGGTACCTTGAAGCGTTCAACTTCGTGGAGATTGACTCGACGTTCTACGCAGCTCCGGCGCTCACCACGATCGATCGCTGGGGCGCGTTGTTCCCCGAGCATTCCCGGGTGTCGTGCAAAGCTCCAAAGGAATTGGTGCAAGACACCGGCCTGCGCCCGCCAGAAGTTCCATTCGGCCACTTCTATCGGTCGTTGCGAAACGCGTTGGGCGATCGCCTATCCAACATCGTGGTGCAGATGCAGCCAAGTTTCGCCCGAACGGCGCAAAACGACCTTGCGCTGCGTGAGTTCGTGAACCAGTGGGGCCCGCACATGCCTTTGGCGATAGAGCTACGCAGCAACTCGTGGAATCATCCAGCTGTCGATGAAGTTTTGCGCGAGTTCGACATTGCCCGGGTATCAAACGATCTTCATGACGTTCCCGATCTCGAACGCCTGTGTTACGACACCAGCAACCAGTCTGCATACATACGATTGATTGGGAAGCACGACGGTATCTCCAAGGATCAGATCCTTCGTCCTCAAACGGAAGCGCTTGCTTGGTGGGCGGATCAGATCGACCAACTTTCGGGCCGGGGCGTTCGCAACATTTTCGTGGTCGTCAACAACCATTACGAGGGGCACGCTCCCGAGACGCTCCGGACGTTCGGAGCCACCCTCAGCGGCCGGGGCCTGGATGTGGTCGCCTTCAACGGCCACCCCAACGGCCAAGCCCGCCTCTTCTAACCCCACCCTCTGCTCCCCCACCCTTTTTCGCGCGCGTGAAACATCCACTTTCCGCGCGTGAAACACCTGAACCGCCCAAAACCGAGCGTTCAGAGCCTTGATGTGTGGGCCGATTGGGTCGGTAGAGTGGGAGCCTCATGGCAATCATTGATGTTCCCGGGTACATGGCGGACCTGAAGGATCACGTTTCGGTCGATCACGGGTTTCACGTCCACGACGAGCGTCATCTCATCGAAACGTATTCTTCGGAACAGGCCTGGGAGGTTGAACTTCACCCCGAAGAGGGCTGCAGTGGCCCCCTCGATCTTCACCTCACGCTGCAGGTAAATCCACGGGTGTTGTTTGCGTTTGAGGATCGGATGGCGGAGTTCGATGACGATGTTGAGCCGCCCGATGAGTTCTTCTTTCCGCTCACCCTGACGTGGTTACTGCCTCCGCTGAAAAACCCTCCTGACCTGCTGGTTTTGGCCACTGAGTTGGCCGGCGTCGGTGGTATCGATCTGCCACTTGAGGTGCAGGCGATCGACTCGTTCAATGTGGTGACGGATGCGCCCGAGCGCCGGTTGACCATCGTGGCGAAGCGCCAAGTCTCGTTGGCCCGCATATTTGTGGGCGAAGAGTTGCTGTGCGACCTGTGGGAGTCCTGCCGGCGGGTCAGCCTGTATTTGCTGGATTTGGCGCCCAGTTGGGTAGGCGAAACGCCCTAACGACAGAGCAGAAAAGAAAGAGGCGGGCCCCGAAGGACCCGCCTACCTGTTGCTCCGAGAGCAGGGCTCGAACCTGCGACCTATTGATTAACAGTCAACCGCTCTGCCAGCTGAGCTATCTCGGAATGACCAGAGCACGTTAGCAGCGAACGCACGGGATATGACACGATTTTGGCAGAACCACCCGTGCTGCACCCAACCACGGGTGATGACCAACACATTGGCCATCACCCGGGTTGGGCACGGTCAAGGACCGACGGACGGGCGGGTGGTTACATTCCTCCGCCCGGCTGCACAACGTCGTTGACGCTCAGCTTGTAGGGCGCATACTGATCAACAACTTCGGAAGGATCGTCGTAAGTGACGACGACAGCAACAAAGTCTGCACGCTTAGATACGTAACGCTCTAAGTCGCGGTCACCAGCAATCTTGAAATCGCTGGTAAGTGGAAGCTTGGTAATTCGTACTGTGGTGCCGTTACCCCGATCACCCTTGTCGCGATCTTCCTTGTCCTCTTGGTCCTTTGATTCCTTGGATTCCTTTCGGCGATCCTCACGATCGCGGCCTCGTGTTTCCACACTGATGACGTGGACCGTGAAGCCGCTCACCGAAGTTGGCTTTACTTCCGTAACCGATCGCCATCCGGCAATGGTGCCGTCGGTGATCGCCGTTGACCCGACTTTGACGTTGTCGACCCAGAATCCTGTTGGCACGTCCGGGTTGGTACCGAGTGACGCAGCGTCGTTGAAGCCTCGGAACGACAAGAGGACGGTTTGACCGGCATAGGACGCAAGGCTGCACGACTGCGGCTTAAAGCCACCGGAGTCGCCAGTAAAACCAGGCAGATTCGCAGCAGCGATCGGCGAGGAATCGTCAGGAGAAATTTCCGTCGTGGTGTTGGTGCAGGACAGGCTTGTATACGACGATCCTCCGTCTGTGGAGACCTGCACGAAGCCGTAATCAAATAGCTCTTCCTGATTCCAGGCAGCGTCGAACGTGAGATTTGGCGAGCCGGCGGGAACAACGATTTGCTTGACGATTGACTCGTCTCGGTCATTCGCCGCACCGCTCGCTAGTACCTTCGTGCGACCAGCGAAATCCTCGACGGTCCAAGCCACTGGCTTCGTTGGGAGGGTTGACGACCCCTGGAACGACAGCGACCGCAACCCGCGACCAGTGAGGTACGCACCATTACTATCTCGTAAGCGCACGTAGTCTGAACCGTTGGATGGTGCACCCGGCGATGAGTATGCCTCGGGGTTGTCCCAGTTGATCGATGCGTTGAGCGTGTCAGTCTGAAGCTGCTTCTTACGATAGGGCCCCTTGATTTTTGCGCCACTATCAATGTAAGCGTCGACCGCTACCGTCAACGTCCATCGATTGAGCACGTCGTTAACTTTGACGCGGCTTTTTCCCACTGCAGCGAGCGCTTCTTCGACCGCTTTGAACCCGTTCCCAGGGCTGTTGTGAAGCGACGTCATGAAGCCATTCCCGTACTGCCCCGCCACGTATTGCATGAAGGTGAAGGTTGCACCGTAGTCGCACAAAATTTCGGCATCGTCTTGATCAGACCACCGTGTGAGCGAGTTTTCCGGGCCGCCTCTCAGCCGCGGGGTCGGATTCGCGGGTGTTTGCTGATTGAGGAAGCCAAGGAAACACTGCGTATGCGACTCAAACCCGGTAGTGGTGACGGG
>JANMEI010000165.1:0-2095 GCA_031376865.1 Acidimicrobiia bacterium
ATCCGATTGATCAGGTCGATGCAATCCTTCGCAGTGGCATCGATGTTGCTTTCGATGCTCTGCATGCTGAGCATCTTTCAAGAGTGGGAAGGGCTTGGGTACTCTCTGTTCTTTTTGGCGCTTGTCATGATGATCATCTCGCTGACCATTTCGCTATGGGAAATCCAGCTGAGCACGCAAGCGCTTAACCTGCAACTGGAACTTCTGGAGCAGTCCGGGTCGCCACTCGGCGCAAGTCGCCGGTAAAGGCCAGCAACACCGAAACGCCTGCAGCGACCAGCAATACCACCACAGCACCTCGCAACGAACCGATCCGAGAGTCCATTACCCATCCCGCCCAAAATCCGGCAAGCGGGACCGTGCCACCAAAGCTCATGAACCACAGCGACATCACATACGGTCGATTGCGAGGAGTGAGATGCTCTTGCAACACCGTGTTGAGAGCAGTGGTAGTTCCGAAATAGCAGAACCCAAGCACAAACAACACGGCGAACAACACCGGCGATACCGATCTCAGCGTCGACCACATCACGGTCATGAGTGCAAAACCAAGCAACAACCATTGCGGTACCCGCTTCTTGTCGACCTTGGCTAAAACGGTTGACATGCTCAACGCCCCACACAAGGCGCCAGTGCCCCACGTGGCAAACATCAACTTGTAGGTGGACGAGTTGCTGTTGAGCTGAAGCATCGATTCGCTGATGGACGGAAACTGGGTCACATAGGCCAAGCAGGCGAACGAGAACAAAAACATGATGCTCAGCACGCGCTGGGCGACGGGGTTTGATCGGGTTTCACGAATTCCAACTGCCAAGACAGCAAATCCAGTCGCATCGGATTCTCTACGAGCAGGCGGGCCAGGCACTTCGATTCTAGTAAGTGCCCATATCACTGAAAGAAAACTAATGGCGTTAAAACCAAACACCATGGTTGGGGTCACGTTGAACACCAGGCTGAGCGCAGCCAAGACGATCGGCGCAATCACTCGCGATCCGTTGATCTGAGCCGATCCGAGCGACACTGCGCCCGCAATGTTCGCTCGCCCAACCAACTCCGGAAGTACGGACTGATACAACGGGGCGTTGAGAGCGTTGCCGATACCGCCGCCGAGCACTCCAAGAAACACCAGCCACTTATTGGCCTGGGTTGCTGCGGTAAACGCGAGAAACACCGCACACGCTATTTGCGCCAACTGCATGTTGATCATGTACCGCTTACGTTGCCGAATACGTCCGGCCAATGCACCGCCAGGGATTGACAACAACAGCAACGGTCCGAGCTGGGCGGCCATCAAGTACGCCACAAACGACGACTTCCCGCCACTGAGCAACAACGCGTAGGGGCCAATGACCACCGTCTGCATCCACGAACCAATTTGCGATGCAAAGCCCGACAGGTACATTCGGCGATACGCCGGCTGGGCCAATGCTGCTCGTGCCGACCCGGGGGCAAACGCTCTCGGTTGAGACACCACCTGCTCCGTTTGCATGTCGCCAGTTTCGCAGCCCCACCTTCGACGGAACCAGTTGATCCGAGCAAACGCTCAGGTATTACGTCACACGAAGTGCGAATCAGCGCGTTTGCCTGGCGGATGCTGCCAATGCGTCAAGAAGGTCTGTCTCAGAAACCCAGATGCCATCAAGCTTGAAGTGCCGCATGATGGTTACCAAAATGGCCGCACCGGCGACAATCGTGCCAACTCGATCTGGGTGGAGACCGGGATTAAACGCCCGATCGGTCGGACGTTCCAATGCAAGCGTACGAAAGACGTCTTCGGCGGCATCGCGACTCAGCCACATGCGATGGAGTTCGTCACGTGAGTAGCGGCCAAGCTCTACAGCTGCAACATTGATGATGGAACCCGCTACCCCGACGAATCGAGTTGCGTCATCGATCAGCGGTAGTTCTCGTTGAACGTCATCAAGAAACGAATGAACGACGCTGATCAACCCAGAAAGATCTTCAGGCGACGGAGGGTCTTTGGGCAAGAACCGCTCGGTCATCCGAACACAGCCGACGTCGATGCTCAGTACACCTAGTGGTTCTTGGCCGGCATAACCAACGACAAACTCAGTCGAACCGCCGCCAATATCGA
>JANMEI010000216.1:0-1594 GCA_031376865.1 Acidimicrobiia bacterium
AAGTGAAACCCGGCAGTGGTGTGGTGGGGCGAGTTGCTTCACCGGCCTTCGCAATCGGGTACTACAAGGACCCGGAAAAGACCTCACGTACGTTCACCACGATCAACGGATCGCCTTATTCGTTGCCAGGCGACATGGCGATGATCGAGGCCGACGGCTCGTTAACGTTGCTCGGACGCGGCTCGCATTGCATTAACACCGCCGGTGAAAAGGTGTTTCCTGAAGAGGTGGAAGAAACCGTCAAACGTCATCCGGCGATCGCCGACTGTTTGGTCTTCGGCGTGCCCGACGACCGATTTGGCCAACGGGTGGTCGGGGTGGCGTCGCTGGCTCCAGGATCGACAGCCATGCCCGATGAGGTCATTGCCGCAACCAAACTGGTCTTGTCGAGCTTTAAGGTTCCTCGTCAACTGTTGTTCGTTGACGAAGTACCTCGTGCTCCAAACGGCAAAGCCGACTATGCATCGGCCAAGACACTATTCGAGACAATTCAGCCTGGCTGAGTGGTGCCCGGCTGAGGAGCTGCAGCCGGAGCCGCAGCAGCGGTGTCGATCGTTGCCCCACCAAGACCAAGTTGAGCCTTAATCTGCGAGAGGCGAGCCTGCGCTTCGGTGTTCATGCTGGCTTGTTCGACTTCAAGCATGCGCGATTCCACGGTGGAACCTTGAAGCTCGGCAGTCCCTTGGGCTTTGGCGTAGCGCTGCTCGATCTTGGCCCGGACCTCGTCGAGGGTTGGCACATCGCCACCAACTGTTTCGGAGAGCTGCGCCATTGTCTTGTTCATTTGTTCCTGCATCTTTGCCTGGTCCAATTGGCTCAGCAGTTTCTGGCGCTCGGCCAGCTTCTTTTGCAGCTGTGACGACGAGGTTTGTACGGCGCTCTTGGCCTGATCGGAAGCTTGGGTGGTCGTGAGGTTCATCGTCTTTAAACCTTCAACCTCAGACTCAAGCGCAATGAGTCGATTGGCAAAACTCTCGGCGGCCCGGGTGTACTCGGCGGCCTTGGCAGGGTCACCCTTACGCTGGGCATCGTCTGCCATCAACACCGCCTGGCGAGCCGAGGCGTTGACCTTTTCCAAATCGTCCATTTTGCGATCGAGCTGCAATTGCGTGGTCTTTTGGTTGGCAATGACGCTGGCTGCTTGCTCTTTGAGTCGGCGATGCTGGTCTTGGGCCTCGGTCAACGCTTGTTCGAGTTGAATCTTGGGGTCTGCGTTCTCATTGAACTTCCCGGTGAGAAGCGCCATGAGGTATTTCCACGATTTCGTGATGATCGACATGTTGTCGATGCTAACCACGACGGAGCAGTCTCGTGGGCAACCGACGCCCAACAACCCCCAAAGACCCTGAACGACCCTGAAACTGTTCAGGTTACGCCGTAGCAACCCGTTTGGTTTCGGCCATTCCCTGACGGAGTCCTTCGATGTCAACCACCAATGCGTCCAGGTCGGCCCGGAGCGAGTCGATGTCCGCTGTTTCGACGTTGGAGGCCGACACCTCGATGGCTCGTATGACCAGTTCGTCGAGGCGTGCATCGAGCTCTCGTAGGCGATCGGCGGCCGCATCTTGTTCGGTGATCAGGCGTCGACCCACTT
>JANMEI010000218.1:0-4052 GCA_031376865.1 Acidimicrobiia bacterium
CGTCGGGTTCACGCCAAGACGGCGAGCAAGCAGACGAAACGAGACTGCGTCGACTCCATCGGCATCGATGACCGCCAGTGCTTCGGAAATGATCCGCTGGCGTGTGAGTCCAACAGCAAGTGGTGATCGAGGAGCCATGCAATGAGCCTAGGCCAAACGTGTTGTACGGCGTACAATATCGAATGTTGGCTCAGCGCCTGAACGTGATCCTGTTTCTGATCACGACCCTGAGACACTGGCGCGGAACTTCTGCATGAGGTGTGGGCCCGCTTCGATCGGTGAGTACTTTGGCGTTTCGCCGGGTGACAAACACGAGGGGATGCACTCGATACGCGCATCCCAATTGGCATTGTGAAAGAACGCAATGGATTGGCGTCGAGCAACTGGTACTTGCACCCGGTGCATGGTTGAGCGCCATCGATCGTTGGTCCATCTCGCCATTGCATCGCCGAGGTTCACGATGAACGTGCCCTTCACTGCTTCGACGGGTTGCCACTCGCCGAGTGCATCTTGAATCTCCAGTCCACTAACGACTGGATCGGCCAACAGGATAGTGAGTGTGCCGTAGTCCGTGTGAGCCCCCGCTCCGAGGATGGAACTGTTCGTTGGCGCATCGGCCGGATAGTTCAACGCGCGCATAGCACTGGTGTGGCGATCAATCATCGTGTCGAAATACGCAGCCGGCAACGAAAGTGCCACTGCCATCAACGACAATAAGCGCGCAGACAAATCGGCCATCGCCTGGTAGTAGGCCTCCCATGCCGGCTGCAGCTCGGGCAAAGCGGTCGGCCACAAATTGGGCAACCAGGCCGATGCTTCGTCGGGATCGGTAAACGCGTGACGAGCAACATCTACTGGCCCAATGCCGAAGCTGGACTTGTGGTCGGGTGGCCCTCCGTTGCCCAGCGATGCGGCCAACGTTTCGCTGGCGAGTGCGGCGTAGCCGTACGGATATCCGGGGTATGGCATGGCTACTCGCTGCCGATCGTCGGCTGGCAAGTCGAAAAACTGCCGTGCTGCGTTCCATGCGCCGTCGATGATTTCGGTGTCGACACCATGGCCGGCGATCGCCAGAAAGCCCACCCGACGGCAGGCATCATCGATAGCGGCGGCCGCTTGAGGAGACGAAAGGTCAATGACAGGAACCCAGCTCATGAGTACATCGTATGGTCGGCTGCAGACGGTTACCCAAGTGGAGTTGTCGGACCGGAACGATATCCCTACGATGCATATCAGCGGCCACCCGGTGCTCCACCCTCAGGGGTGGTTTGAATTGATCTCAGGAGCCGTCATGGCGAGTCCAGAAGCAACTGCAATTCACGATCTGTTGCGCGAGTTACGCCAGGCCCCATCCACGGGTGCAGAGAAACCAACCATTGAGGAGCAGCGCGCTGGCGCCGAGCGAACCATGAGTTTGGTTGGCGTAATGCCCTCCGGAGTAGCTCAAACGGAGATCAAACTCGCCGACCGGCGTGCGTTGCAGTTTGACCCGATAGATGGTTCATCCGTACACGTAGTACTCCAGTTTCATGGAGGCGCGTATTCGTTGTATTCCATCGACTCGCATGCAAAGTTGTCAGCAGCTATCGCCAAGGCAGGTGGCTGCAGAGTGATTTCCTTTGACTATCGCCTCGCGCCAGAGCATCCGTTCCCGGCCGCAGTCGACGATGGTCTTGCCGCATATCGAGCTCTGCTGGATGCCGGCGTGCCTGCGCAAAACATCGTGATCACGGGCGATTCTGCTGGCGGTGGATTGACGATCGCCACGTGTCTTGCTGCTCGTGCCGCAGGGTTGCCGCAGCCAGCAGCAACAGTGACGTTCTCGCCATGGACCGATCTCGAAGGAACAGGTCAGAGTTCGCAGACAATGGTCGACAACGACTTGATGATTGATCCGAAGGGAATCGGCTTAGCGGGTCGACAGTATCTTCAAGGTGCGGACCCTCGACATCCGTTGGCCAGTGTGATCTACGCCGATCTTGCCGGTCTCGCCCCGATGTACATCCAAGTTGGTGGCCATGAAACGTTGCTCGACGATTCGACCCGTTTAGCGACCAACGCCGCTCACGCCGGGGTGTCCGTCAGACTGGATGTGTTCCCGGAAATGCAACACGTGTTTCAAGCCATGGTTGGGCTGACACCGGAATTTGCTGATGCTATTGATCGCATGGGTGCTTACATCAGAGGTTTGTTTGCCTCGGTAGCGGCCGAGTAGTTGTAGTTTTTCAGCGTGGCTGAACTTGATCGACGCCGATTGCTCACTTCCGTTTTCGGAGCTGGGGTTGTCGCGTTCGTTCCTGGTCCAGCTGAGGCAGTCAACAGGCGATCGAAGAAACAGGCACCACCTCGCTTTGTCGAGATCACTACCACGATCACGGTCAACGAGACCGCCACTGTCAAGACACTCGATCCCGCCAAGGATTACATCGAGGGATCAGTCACCAAGGTGTTTGCTGGGACGTTGCGAACACTTGAAACAGATCGAGGCGGCGATGGCGAGTGGCCGTATGAGCCGCTCAAGTCGACCTCGAAACGTATCGCCCGCTCCGTCACCGGTTCCGCATCGACCAGCGGAACCTACCTGTTGCGTTCTGCACCCAACAGCAATCCGGATGTCACCCAAACTGTTGGATGGGGTAACCGCACCGAGAAGATCGAAATCAGTCACTTCACCCCAACACCAAGTGTGTTCGGTTCGGGGTTCGATGCCAGTGGTCGGTTTTATGCCGTCACGAAACCGATCGACTCAACCATCACGTCGAATGGCGCAAGCGTTGCTGTTGCGCTGAGTGCGTTGACGCCTGTGCCCACTGCGTTGTCGACTTTCGGTGATCCGGGTTCATTCACGGTCTTTCGATCGCCCCCCGAAGCCCGCCCCGACGCCTCGGCGTTGACCCCGCTTGCGCAGCCAATATTCGATGCGATTCAGCTGATGAAGTCAGGATCGTTGGTGGTGTTTCCGGTGTTGTCGGGAGTACAGATTGTGGGTGGCGGAAAGAGTTATCCGTCCATCACGTTCGACGGGTCGTACATCGGCCGCGGAACCGAGCCGAACCTTGACATGGTGCAAACCGTTTCAGTCAGCATTTCCACCTCTGTCGCGAGAACCTCTCAACAGAGTTTGTAGTTCGTGCCTACTCTCACTGCGTGTGAGGAGGGCAACACTCCTCACGTTGCTCCCCACGTTCCCCAAGGTTGCTGTTGCCCTACACTGAAGGCTGACAACTGAACTTTCGACTGCGAGTTGACCGACAACCAGTCCAACGTCCACTTCTATTTCCACGTCCACGTCCACGTAGCTCAGCGGATAGAGCAACCGCCTCCTAAGCGGTAGGTCGCAGGTTCAATTCCTGCCGTGGACGCCACTTTTTGCCCGAGTTCCTTTTGCCCGACTGATTCAGGTTCCGACCCGGCGCGACTAGCTCGTCATGCGGCTTAGGGTGATGCTTCCCCCGCAGTGCTGTTCAGCCGCTGTGCTGTCCCCCGCAGTGCTGTTCTGCCGACGATCGGAGCCTCCTATGGCCGATTCCTTGCTTGCATTGGTTGAGTGTGTCCAACCCGAAACGGTCACGGTGATCGGTCTCAGGCCGCTTGAGCACCTGATCGTCGAGGATCTTGGCCGCGAGTTGCTCGCCCGCTACGGGTCGCTTGACATCTTCACCAGCGATCCGGTCGGTGCCCATGCCTGGCCACAGATTCCAACCGAGTTCGACTCACAAGATCAGTGGCGATCCGAGAAGACGTGGTCAAAGATCGACTGCTCCGAAGAAGAATGTGTGGTCTTGCACGGGCTCCCCGTCGACGCCGTCAGTCACCTCCGAAGTGTTCAGGGTCTGCACAGGGCGTTGGTGGCCTTTGTGAGATTTCCTCCCTCATTCGAGTTGCGAGCCGACAAACGACCAACGGAGGAGGACTTCAAGCCCCTCGTCACTGCGGCTGATGCTGTCTGGGGAGCCTATTCGCACAGTACCTACACCTCCACCGCACTCATGAGCGGGAACGACCTGGAATTGTGGCGAGTCGCTGCGTAACCGAAAGTGAGCTTCATCACG
>JANMEI010000224.1:0-10139 GCA_031376865.1 Acidimicrobiia bacterium
GTTGTCGGTGACCGGGTGGTGGTGTCCACCGGTGTGGGAGCAATGGCATCACATGTGCTGGCCCGGCCGTCACAATTGATTTCTATTCCTGACGGGGTGTCGTTTCCTGTGGCGGCAACCTTCCTGCAGGTATACGGCACTGCGTGGTTTGCGTTCAACCATCGCACGGTTGTGCGACCCGGCGAAACGGTGCTCGTGACCGGCGCTGGTGGGGGAGTGGGGTTGGCCGCGATCGACGTTGCTCGTTCCATTGGAGCGCGTGTGATTGCCGTCGCGTCGACCGAAGAGAAACGAGCGCTGGCAACTGCGGCAGGCGCGTTTGCGGTCTTGGATTCTGAACATGATGACATCAAGGTGCGTGCTCGCGAACTGACCGAAGGGGCTGGGATCGACCTGGTCTATGACGTCACCGGAGGGCCAGTGGCTGAGCAGGCACTACGCGCACTTCGCTTCGATGGTCGGTATCTGGTGATTGGGTTCACTGCAGGCATCGTGAAGATTCCGCTGAATCTGGTGCTGCTCAACAATCGAACGGTGATCGGGGTGGAGTGGGGCGGCTGGGTGCCGCGGAATCGTGATGCCAACACCGCCATGCTGGCCGAGATTATGGCTGCTATCGGTAATGGCACCCTCAAGCCGGTTGAGCCAACGCAGCGACCCTTGGAAGATGCCGAAGCAGTGCTGACCGATCTGATTCAACGCCGCGCCGCCGGTAAAATCGCACTGATCCCGTAGGCGGCATCGGGTAGACATGAACGATGAGCTCGATCAGCGTTCCGCCCGCTTTGCGACCTGGCAGCACCATTGGGGTCACGGCGCCCAGTTCCGGCGTGAGCGAGGCAATGCGTGCTCGATTCGATGTTGGCGTCCGTGTCGCTGAGGAAGCGGGATACAACGTTCGCTTAGGTTCGTGTCTCTTTTCTGATGACGTCGTGACTGGCAGCGTGACCGATCGGGCCGCCGAGCTGCAAGCAATGTTGCTAGACCCCACCTTTGGTGCCGTCATTCCGCCATGGGGTGGCGAACTACTACTGCCGGTGCTGGAACATCTGGACTTTGACCGGCTAGCTGCTTCCCCCACGTGGTTTGCCGGGTGGTCCGATTGCTCAGCCGTCACACTTGCACTGTTGCTACGTGCCAGGGTCATGTCGCTGCACGGACAGAACTTTATGGATCTTCCCATGCAGCCAGCGGCCGGTGCGGTTGGTTGGCGCGACGTATTGGTTGCAGCGGCTGGGCACTCGTTCTCGCAGACGGCCCTGACGCACTTTGCCTCGAAGTGGAGCAACTACCGGTCCAATCCTGAGGTGTCGTCGTTCACGGTTGACACTCCAACCGGGTGGAAGCTATTGGGCGAGCAGCGCAATCTTGAAGTGTCTGGTCGGTTAATTGGGGGCTGTGCTGAGATCATTTCTCGAATGGTTGGCACACCCTATGGGGACGTAGCGTCGTTTGTTGAGGCGAATGCGCCGGAAGGCCTGGTCGTCTACCTGGAGTTTGCGGAAAGCAACGCTTACGAAGCCGCCCGTACCCTGCACCACTTTCGATTGGCCGGGTGGTTTGAGCGGGCCAATGCCGTGTTGATTGGTCGAAGTGCGGGGCCCGACGCCGACGGATTCACACAGGATGACGCAGTGATCGATGCGCTGAGCGGACTGAGTATTCCGGTGATCTACAACGTGGATATTGGTCACCGACCCCCGCAGCTGTTGTTAGTGAACGGCGCAACCGCAACAGTATCGTTCGGCTCTTACGGAAACGCCGTCACGCAACATCTTCGGTAGAAGCGGTTCCGGATACGCTTCGCCAAATCATGACGCCAAAGGCAATCAACGCCAGTGAAGCGATCCGATTGGGTTTCACCGACGACGACATCCGCGCTGCGGTGATGCGACCATCACCTCGAAACGACCGCCATTGATGTTCGTCAGACCAGGCTTTACCATCTGTTTCATGGGTACAACGTGCAATTCAATTCATGTTTTGGTTGAGGTCGGATTCGGGGCGGACGAGCTCAACGATCTGGTTCGTGCAGTCGGGAGCGTTAGCTCCGGTGCCTTTGTGAGTCCTGAATTGAATGGTTGGGTGTCGGTGTACAGCGACAACATGGCGATAGCCGACTCAACTCTTGCCGCAGAACTTTCTGTACGGCTGAAACGAACCGTCGTCGACGCGTGGTGTTTCGACAGCGACATCGCCGGGGCAACGGTGCTTGCCGACGGTGCGGCAGTTGCAATGTTTTCTGTCCAATCCGAAGGGATGGAAGGCAATTCGGAGTATCAACAGTTGGTTGCGGCCGGGATGGACGGAACCCCTGAAGAATTCGCTGAAATGATGGGTATCCCGTTGGAGGAACTCGTAGAGGGAGCAGAGCCGCTGCCCCGAATGTTTGGCGAACATTCCCACTTCTTTATTGGCGGAGTTCCATCTGATTGGATTGCTGCGCTCAACCGAGGAAGCGTCGAAGACTTCTTATCTGATGACGAGACCCGCTCAAGTGAAGTGTTCGCCGACATGATTCTCGGCGGATTCTTGGAGCTGTTTGGTATCTCTGCAGACCGGTCGCTCGCTGCGCACCGGTGGATCGAAGATGGTGAAGTAGAGGATCACGCGTCGTTCATCAAAGTGCCGTGATCAGAGGAAACTGATGCTCTGGATCAACCTCGATGAGAAGACGTTCGCGGAAACCCAAATGCTCGCGGCGATTTTCGTAGCCACGCGGATTGCACACCACACGAGTTTGGGACCCGTCTGGCCGATCAACGAGATAATCATGCGCGCAGTGCAAATGGCCGTGAATCCAGATGTTGGCAAGGGGGATCAAATCGTCATCGTTGTTGCAGAACGATGCAGTTCCCTTGGCCAATCCATAGCGAGGATCAGCCGACCGGCGGCTAGGGCCAAAGTGGGTAATGGCAACGGTGGGTCCATCAAACGGTTTGGCCAGCTCGTCGGCCAACCATGCCCGTTGAGATAACCCAACTTCACGCACAGCTTCGGCGTCGAACAGACGCCCATTGCGGGTGAGTCCCATATTGCGAAGATACGAGTTGCCAGCGCGCATACAACCTTCGCGCTGCTGCTCGCCAAGCAAATCGAAATCACACCATCGAGTGACACCGACGAACCGCACACCGTCGATCACCACAGTGTCTTGGTTCAAGTACATGATGCCAAGCAGCTCGGCGGTTTCTCGCAGTTCTTCTTCGGCTTGATCAAAGTCCTGTTGGTCGTATTCGTGATTGCCCGGCACAAAGATCAGCGGAGTGGGCCAGTTTGCCAAGCGTTCCAAGATGTCGGGGGAATGACCCAAATCACCCGGGATTATGGTCAGGTCTGCCTCGGCGATGGGGTCAAGCTGATAACCGGGGACGAACTCCAAATGGAGATCAGAAAGGACGTGAATCTGCACGATGCGTGTGTTATCGGTTACCCGACAACGCGTCCCAAGAATGCAGCGGCTTTGTCAGCGACCGGTCGATCTTCTGCACACGGCTGTATGTCGCCAAACATGTTGCCGGGTCCACGGAGGGCGTCGGTCACTCGGTCTTTGTTGGCGGCCAACACGCCGGCGGCAAACTCGGGGTCGAGGTCTGTTGACTGACCCGTGGCCCTCGCTAAATCCCAGGCATGAGTGAACAGGTCGTTGGTGCGCATGGTGACAAACACCGATCCGGGAACCTGTCCGAACGGCAAGTCGTATATGCGGTCGAGCCCTTCGGGGGCATTGAAGACGTCGTGCGCGGCTGCGGCTGAAATGGCAAACGCGGCACGAGCATTTCCTGGTGGCACCGGCGCAGCCTGGCGGCCGGCAACGGTTTGCACCCAGGCGTTGCCGGTGACGACATGATCAACCAGAGCGGTGACGTCCCAGTCGGCGCAGGGTGTCGCGTTAGTCCACTGATCTTGCGTCACGTTGGCCAGCACGTCTTGGAAGATTTCAATGGCGCGTCGGTGACTATCAGGCTGTTGCATCATGGCTCCAATCGTACGTGGCGCGTAGGGTCAAGTGGTGAGCGAAGCGAGTCCGTAGGGCCCGAGCCAAAGATGGCAATCTTGGGCGGTTAACGTTCCAAGGTCATCCTCGGTCGCTCAGGTCGTATTCGGCGAGATAGTACGGATGGTTAGGGTCGTACGTCGTGAGTGGTTTTGCGTCCGCCACTCGACCGATCCGCCGAAGATCGCTTCCGACTCGCCCAAGTCTGGCATCGCCTAACGATTCTCGTGCCCCTTCGGCTTTGGTTGTCAGTTCCGCCACGACGTGCGGGTGCGCCGAAGCCACATTGTTACGTTCGCCGATATCGGCATCGAGGTTGTAGAGCTCACACATCTCAACGCCATGTTTTGCGAAATGAAGCTTCCAGTGGCCCACCCTGATTGCCTCAAGATCGTTCATCCAGTAGTAGTAGAACGCTTCGTGTGGGGTTGTGGCGTTGGGGTCCTCCCATAATGTCTGAATGCTTCGACCGTCGATGGTGCGATCAGTTGGTATCTCTGCACCACATATCGCAGCCAGGGTTGGATACAGATCCATAGCTGTCGCAAGTTCGCTACTGACTCGGCCTGGTGCTATGCGCCCAGGCCATCGGACAATCGCGGGGACTCGTTGTCCGCCCTCCCATGTCGTCGCTTTCGTGCCCCGTAACGCGCCGTTGCTTCCTCCAATGGGTTGGCCGTTGCCACCGATCGGAGCTGTCTGGTTTCCCAGCGACCCGTTGTCGCTCGTGAAAATGACAATGGTGTTGTCATCAAGTCCTAAGGAAGCAAGTTCTCGAAGTATCACCGCAGTTGCCCAGTCGATCGATTCAACGGCAGCCCCATACGATCCGTTTTGTGACTGTGCAGCAAATCGAGGCTGCACGTATATAGGTAAGTGTACATACATATGAGCGAGGTACAGAAAGAAAGGGCCACCCTTCGCCGATCGAATGAACCGGATTGACTCAACCACATAGCGTTCGGTGAGCGATGACTGGTCGGGCTGCTGTTCGATTACGTCGCCATCCAAGATCAGCGGAAGTGGCGCCTGTTCAGGTAAGAACGACGGGGTGTCTACCTGGCGGCCCATGTCGTTGCTGTAGGGCAACCCGAAGTAGTGGTCAAAACCGTGATTGGTCGGTTGGAAGTGGGGTTGGTCGCCGCAATGCCATTTGCCGACCATCTGGGTTCGGTATCCGGCGTTGGACAACATTTTCCCGAGGCTGATTTCGCTTGGGTCAAGGCCGAGGGAATGTCCAGGGAAAAGCACGGGAAGGCCCCCAAATGAACCGAACCCAATCCGAGGCGGGTAGCAACCGGTGAGGAGCGCACCCCGAGACGGTGAGCAGACCGGTGAAGCCATGTAAAACGAGTCCATCCGAAGGCCTTCAGTGGCAAGCCGGTCGATTGTTGGTGTTTTGTTCAGAGTCGACCCGTAGCATCCGAGGTCGCCGTAACCGAGGTCATCACAGTTGATCAGGACGACGTTGGGGCGTGAGCCTCTTGTGTCGTGTTCTTGATTCGTTGCCACGCTGAGAACATAACGGGACCCCTGCTAGGTGGCAAGTCGAGGTACATGAACGATGGGTGAGCCCCTATGACGTTGCCCAAATGAGAATCTCTGCGCCATCAACGTCGGCGTTCAAGGTTCGCTCTCCTGCGTTGGTGAGCCGGGCGGCGTCGCCGTGAAAGAGCACGGCGTCGTCAAGGATTACGCCTCCTTGGGGCACATAGATGTGTACACAGCGATCGTCGGGAATGGAAATGTGCGCGCCGGGGCTGAGCCGCGCGCCCCAGAGAACGGCATTGCGTTATCGGATGCTGATGGCAGCGTCGTGACCTTTTCCTGATGCAATGGGAACGAGTGTTCCTGACGCGAGTTGGTCGTTGATGTCGAGTTGTTGGTAACTCGGGTTAATTCGTTCGGTGTCTGGCTGCACCCACATTTGTATGAAGTGCACGTTGTTCTTGGTTGCGTTCATTTCGCTATGCCAGATGCCTGTGCCGGCTGACATACGCTGGGCGAGGCCAGGGTAGAGCAGTCCGCGGTTGCCTTCGGAGTCCTTGTGCTCGAGTTCCCCGGAGATGACCCAGGTCACGATTTCCATGTCGCGATGTGGATGGGTTTCGAAGCCACGGCCAGCACTGACGATGTCGTCGTTGTTGACGAGCAACAACCCGTGTCCGACGTTGGCCCGGTCGTAGTGTTGTCCGAAGCTGAACGAATGAGACGAATTCAGCCAGCCAATATTGGTGGCGAAGCGGTCCGCTGATCGTTTGATGGTGACAGGTGCGGTTGCAGAGTTCATGATTTGTCCTTTACTGGTAGTTCTGGTGGGTGCAAGGAAATCTGAAGTCAATATATTCCCACATGGAACTATTTCACTTGGCCGTAATTTTGTGTTGCTGTAATGTTGGCCTATGCCCCCAACCCGTCAGTCAGTAAATGCATGGTCCTCGCTTCTCACCTTCACCCGCGACGCCACTATCTGGTTGGACGCTCGCCTCAGTGAAAGTCATGGTCTCACATTGGAGGAGTACGACGTGATCTTCCAGCTGTCTCGTACTCGGCTACCGATGCGAATGACGGAGGTCGCCGAGGTGACTCTCATTGCTCGAAGTTCTTGCACCCGAGTTGTCGATCGGCTGGTTGAGCGGGGTCTTGTTGATCGTCAGCAGTCAACGAGTGACCGTCGATCGGTGACAATTGAGCTCACTTCTTCCGGCACAGCGTTGTGTCGAGACGCGTCACGGACCCACGGACGAGACATCACCTCGCTGATGAATAAACTTGAAACCGGCGAGGTCGAGGAACTGGAACGTATGGTGATGAAACTCGGCCTGAATCGGCAGGCAAATTGACGCTTTTTTTTGGCGGCGATTCTGGAATCGTGCCTAGCGGGCTAGGTAAGAAGTAAGCGCACGAACCATCAGCGACGCGTCGGCGGATCCGCAAAGCTCGCGTGCAGAATGCATTGACAACATTGCGCAGCCAATGTCGACGGTGTCAATGCCAAGGCGTGTGGCGGTGATTGGCCCGATAGTTGACCCGCACGGCATGGAGTTCTTCGACACAAAGAACTGTGAGGGAACGCCCGCAGCGGCGCACGCGTTTGCGAACAGGGCTGCAGTATCGGCAGTTGATGCGTAGCGCTGATTGGCGTTGGACTTGATCACCGGGCCACCGTTGGGGAGCGGTCGATGCTGCGGTTCGTGGCGATCGGCGTAGTTGGGATGCACCGCATGGGCCATATCGCTACTTACGCAACTTGACCGAGCAAGCGCAACTGCTTGACCATCAACATCGACAAACGCCGCAGCAAAGATTCGTTGTAACACTCGTTCCAGCAACGGACCTGCTGCGCCGGTGGTTGACGATGATCCGACTTCCTCATGATCAAACAGGGCAATGATCTGGCCTTGTTGTCCTGGTTCTGAGCGCAACAGCGCAGCAACTGCAGCCCAACATGAAAACAGATTGTCAATGCGAGCCGATGCAACGAACTCGTTGTCGATACCCAGCGTTGCGGCAGGGGTGAGATCGTGAAACATCAGATCGTGCGCCACCACATGATCAGGATCAAGGTTGTGTTCCCTGGCCACGAACGACACAAAGTTGTGTGGTATCTCGCCGGTCAAACCAACAAATGGCAGTAGATGCAGCTGCTTATCGAGGACAAGACCCTTGTCGTTGACCTCACGATCAAGATGAACGGCAAGCTGGGCGACGCGAGCGAGGGGGCGATCGACCCGCACCAGCACCGACTCGCCGGAGTTCAAGACCAACCGGCCCGACACACCCAAGTCGCGATCGAGCCACGAGTTGTTCAGAACACCGCCGTATACCTCGACCCCAACTTGGTTGTAACCGGCAGCGGTCGCATCGGCAGTTGGCTTCACCCGCAGGTTGGGCGAGTCTGTATGCGCACCGATGATTCGAACGCCGTTGTGCCAGCCGCCAGTTTGGCCCGGTGCCTGCCATGCGATCAGAGCGCCACCGCGTCGAACGAACCATCTGCCACTTGCAATGCTCAAGGTCCACGATGACGTATCTTGCAGCTCGGTAAACCCCGCTGCCATCAACTGCTCGGCGGCTTTCTGAACGGCGTGATACGGCGAAGGGGCAGCGTCTAAGTACGAAAGTAGGTCCTGGACAGCAGAGTCGGTGTTGCTCATGGTTCCATTCTGACCTGTCGGGCAAGCGTTGCCTTCACGATCTTGCCCAACGCATTGCGCGGCAACGCTTCGCACAAGACGATCCGCCGTGGTCGTTGATAGTCAGCTAGGTGTTGGGCAGCAAACGCAATCAGTTCCTCGGGAGTAACAGCCGTGCTCACGACCACGCACGCAGTCACCGTCTCGCCCCACAGCTCTGACGGCTCGCCGATCACTGCGGCCTCTGCCACAGCAGGATGGCCAGCAAAAATTGCTTCAACATCAGATGGGTACACGTTGTACCCACCCGAGATGATTAGGTCTTTGCTCCGACCCACAATGGTGAAGTAGCCGTCGTCATCAACGCGGCCAAGATCACCGGTGCGGAACCACTTGCCACCCGCTTCGCCTTGCACGTCTCCTTTCACAAACGCATCAGCGTTTGCATCAGGACGATTCAGATAACCAGCAAACACATTCGGACCTCGAACCACCAGTTCGCCAACTCCGTCATCACCAGGCTGATTTACACGCACTTCGACTCCGGGCAACGGCAGTCCGACCGAACCGGGCTTGCGTACGCCACGCAATGGATTGCTGGTGAGCATCACTGTTTCCGTCATGCCATACCGCTCCAAAATGTCTTGGTCACCATGTTCAGCCAGTCCGTTCCACACGTGGGGCGAGAGTGGTGCCGAACCAGAGACGCATAGCCGTAGCGGGGCGAGTTCGTTGACCCGTGGCGAACGCAACAGGCGAGTCCACATCGTTGGCACCCCAAACAACATGGTGGCCTGTTGCGAGGCAAGTTGATCAAACACAGATTCTTCGGAAAAGCCGGGGAGAATCACGGACGATGCTCCAGCCAGCAGTGTGCCATGTACGCCAACCCCCAGTCCGTGCATGTGAAACAACGGTAAACAGAGCACCAAACGATCCTCTGGTGTCCAATCCCATGCGGCAACCAACGCAGCGGCGCTGGCTAAGAGGTTGCCGTGTGACAACAGCGCACCCTTCGGTTGTCCGGTGGTGCCTGAGGTAAAGAGCAACATGGCAGCAGTGTCACTCGTCAAAGAATCCATACGTATGCGTACTTGTTCTGGCGAGGCTTGATTCACTGCCCCAGGAAACCCTTCAAGCTGGGTCGACGTAACCACGATGCCGCTTGCGGCAACTCCAGCAGAGACGCGAGTTGGATCGGTGATGATGATGGTCCGCACCTCGGCTTCTCTGGCGATGTTGGCCAATTCCGTTTCGGTAAATCCAGTGTTGACCGGCACCACAGTTGCGCCACTCATTAACACTGCGATGTGAGCGACAATCAGATCAACGCTGGGAGCGCAACTCATGAGCACCCGGTCGCCAGGCTCGATCCCACTGGCAACCAGTTGGGCCGCTGCTGTGGTGCATCGCTCAGCAAGCTGTCGATTGCTGAGCCATGGTCCATCGGCATCTCGAACAGCCAGGTGATCGGGGTCAGCTATCCAGCGTGCCGTCCACCCGTGGACGAGTGTCGTATCGACAAGCAAGTCCGCAGCGGATCCTGTGAACCCGTGTTGTTGCCAAGCGGGAATTGTCACCTGTGAGAACTCCAGGGGTGGATGTGTGGGAGATGCTCGGGATGTTCGCGGGACAACAGCCACGCGACGATAAGGCGACGGTTGGAGTGAATCGCTGGGCTCCGAGTGGCACTACCGATGAAGTGGTGCAATTGGCGTTCGTCGATGAGATGGACCGGTTCGTTGGAGCGGCGCTGGGCGAGTGGTAGCTGATGACTCAGTTCTGCGTCGACAAAGGTATCGGACCAGGAATGGTATGTGTAGCTACGATGACCCAAGTCGGCCATGTGGACCTCTACCTCGCGCACTCGATGATGCAGTGTTGTGGGTGAGTGAACAGCAGTTGCTTGTTCGAACGTTCGATGCGCTATCGCTACGCGGGTTGCGAAGTCACGAGCGACGATTGGACCCGTGTCTGTTTGCGTGCCAGCCAGGGTCCCGGCTTGC
>JANMEI010000288.1:0-3325 GCA_031376865.1 Acidimicrobiia bacterium
CTCACGATCGGTCAGACCATTGGCTACCTCGGCCTGTGCATCCGACACCGGGCGCGGCCGTCCCGAACTTGCGGCGGCGATCACTCGTCGAGTTACAGCCGGAGCCAACAATGCATCGCCAGCGGCAACCACTCGCACCGCTTCCACGATCTCTTCCGGCGGCGCATTCTTCAACAGGAATCCACTTGCACCGGCAGCAAGCGCTTCAAACAAATAGTCATCGCGATCAAACGTGGTGAGAACAATGACTCGAGCATCGAGGTCCGCCCGGGCCACAATCAACTTGGTTGCAGTGATTCCATCCATCACCGGCATCTGAACATCCATCAACACCACGTCGGGCCGGGCGCCATCAACCAGCCGCACCGCGTCTTCACCGTGCGATGCTTCAGCCACCACCACAACGCCATCGACGGCTTCGAGCACCATTCGAAGACCAGCACGCATCATGGGCTGGTCATCAACCATCATCACCCGAATCATGCGATCTTCTGCGAATCCGTCGAGGCTGGATCAAAGTGCCCAGAACTGGTTGCTGCATTGCCTTGCAATGGCAACCAGGCCCGGACCCGGAAGCCGCCCGGCACTTGACCAACGCTCAGGGTTCCACCCAACAACGCCACGCGTTCACGCATACCAATGACACCATGACCGGTGCCGCCACCCGAAACTCCGATACGACCACGATTTTGCACGATGACCTCTACGCCAGTGGATAGATATGACAATGAAACACGAGTAGTGGCGGTGACCCCGGCATGCTTACGAACATTCGTGAGTGCCTCCTGCACAATTCGATATGCACACAGACCAATGCTGGCTGGCACTCCGATATCGCTACCGGTGCTCTCAACGGTGAGGTCCATTCCCGCCTGCCGCGACTCGTCGAACAACAATGGAAGTTGTTCAAGATCAGGCTGCGGCGCGTCAGTGACACCGCTTGACGTCGGATCATCTGACTCGCGCAAGAACATCACCAGGCGGGACAAGTCGGTGATGGCGGATCGAGACGATGCTTCGATTTGTCCAATCACGGCTTCTGCCTTTGCCGGATCTTTGGCAAGCATCATCCGGGCCGCACCAGCCTGAACACCCATCACACTGACGTGATGAGCAACCACGTCGTGCACCTCGCGGGCGATGCGGACACGCTCATCAAACACTGCTTGACGGGCCTGCTCGTCTTGACGCTCTTCCAGTTCGATAGCGCGCTGGGCGAGGAGTGCAACGTGGTCGTTACGACCGCGGCCCAACCATCCGCTCAGCCATGCGGTACCAAACATCCCTACGGTTCCAAACAACGAAAAGAACAGCAGTCGGAACCGAGATGCCCGGTCAGTAATGTCGTTGGCATCAGTGGCGATCAGCACGATTGAAACCATCGTCACCGCGATGAACACCAAGGCAACCAGCCGCCGGCCCCAGACCAACGAACGGCCCTGTGCGTATTGCGCAACCGCATGAACCGCAAACCACCCAACCAGCAGTGAGACCACTTGGTCTGGGACTTCGACAGCCCAGCCCAGGAGCGGAAGACCGACGGCAGCAACGATTGACCAAAAAGGGGCCAATCGACGTAGTGCAAACGGCAACGCTGACAACGCTGCAACAACGAGCGCAATTACACCGAACTTCACCGAGGATTGCCCGGCAAGAGCCGCAGTCGAAGCATCAACTGCAGCGGTGGTCGCCTTCGCAGCTGCAACTTTTGCCGCTTCCACAGAACGTTTCGATTCTGCTGCAGTGTCTTGATTACTGAGCACAGAGAATGATCCGAGCAACAAAGCGAATCCAATGTCAGTTCTGATCGGATGACGACGCACTTTCGTTTGCACGCGTGGCCACCACTTCGCCACATCGAGTGGCTCGACTGTTACGGGTGGACCGGGCATCTCTCCAAGCTAGCGAACGCTGGTCAGGGCTGTCCTCCCCCTCAGGGGGGATGGCAGAACCCACCCTCAGCCTGATCCCCCGCGAAGCCCTCTCCTCCAGAGTTGTTGCTATGACTGTGACCCAAACAACTCAGACGCACACATCTGATCCCAAGGCGGGCGCAGCCGGCCAAGGTTCAGCCCCCACCCAAATCAAAACCCCAACCGCAAAGGCACCCCGACCTCTTCGTAAGAAGCGCCGTGGCAAAAAGCTGATCATCACCGTTGCCATCCTGGCTGCTCTTGGCGTTGGGTTCTCGCAGGTGCGAGGTTCCGGCCCGGCTGCAGAACTTCCTGAGTTGGTGACCGTCAGCAAACAAGACCTTCCGGTGATCTCCTCAGCGAACGGATCTGTAGTGGCAGCGCAAACGGTTCCCCTGTCCTTCAAGTCGGCAGGCACCATCCAGGAACTCAACGCAATCGTCGGTCAAAACGTGACCACCGGCACCGTCCTCGGATCACTCAATAACCTGAGCGCCACTCGTGAAGTTCAGCTTCGTCAAGCCAGTGTTACCGAAGCTCAAGCGAAGGCTCGGGGCGCACGCGTCGGCACCGGGGCCACGCCTCGCGACAAGGCTGCTGGTCAAGCTGCTGTGGCGCAAAACGAAGTGCAGGCAGACGCCAGCCGCACCGCAGAAAGAAGCGCAGCACAGATTGCCGCTGAGGGTGATGCGCTCAACGCTGAAACCGTCGCGCAAGCCAGTGACCAGGCCGTCACGGACAAGTTGCAGCTCACGGTTGAAGAACAGCGTCTGGTTGAGGCAACCGATAAGCGGACCACGGCTCTGGCCAAGCGCGATACAGCGCAAGCAAACCTCGACGTTGCGAAAGCGAAGACCGTTCAGGTCACCGAGGCTCGGAACCTCTTGCGCGATGATCTGACCCGTCAACGTCAACGCGTCGCAGAATTGCAGGCCGCCAAAGACGAAGCACAGCGTGCGTTGCAACAGGTCATTGCTGATGATGACCGTGCCCGTCAAGCCGCCCAAAGCGCAGCAGATCCAAGCTTGCCGTTCAACTGGGCAAAGTCATCGCTGATTACAAAGAACGAGGCAACCGTTGCTGCTGCGGAAAAGGCGGTTGCTGCAGCCGAATCAGCAACCATTCCGGTCCAAGCGCAGATCGAAAAGGCCAGCGATGTCGTGGCAAAGGCTGAGACCGAGCAAGCTACCGAGCAAGGACGACTCGACACTGCGGTCGCCAACCTTGAGTCAGCGCAGCAAGCGGTTGATGCGGCAAACCGAACCCGTGAACAAGCCTCCATCACCGCTGGACGTTCACAAAAAGCTGTTGATGTCGCAAAACGAAATGCAGATGTTGCTGCGGCCCGTGATCGACAATCGATTGAAACGGCCGAACAAGCAACTCGCCAAGCTGATGCCGCTACCAATGCA
>JANMEI010000303.1:0-2832 GCA_031376865.1 Acidimicrobiia bacterium
ACCCGAGATTGTTGGGTGCGTAAGTTACGTGCGCTTCGATTGATCCGGTAGCCGAGCGAGTCGATGACAGCGCGCACTTGTTTGGTGGTGTCGGGCTTCACCCGATGGGGGGCGTTAATGACGTTGGAGACGGTTTGGCGACTGACGCCGGCCCGCGCTGCGACATCTTCGATGGTGACGCCGCCTCGAATGGTGCCGAGGGCACCTTTTGATGGAGTCGTAGACGATGGGGAGGGTTTTGAGGTGCTGTTTGGCATGTCGCTCCCTTTCGTCGGAGGTTGTAACCGAGAGTTATTTGAACGTTCATATGAACGTTCAAATGCACCATACGAGTTGCGATTGCTTGTGTCAACCGTCACCTCACCATTTCGCGCGACTCAACGGGTCCGGGACGGGCAAGATGGGGGTGTGAGCGATTTGTTCTCTGCGGCGATGACCGAACGATTGGCCCGAAGCGCTCCGCTCGCGGCGCGCATGCGCCCAAAAACGCTCGACGAGGTGGTTGGCCAAGATCATCTGCTGGGGCCTGGCAAACCGCTACGACGTTTGATCGAAACCGACCGGTTGTCGTCGGTGATCCTGTGGGGACCGCCGGGAACGGGCAAAACCACGTTGTCGAGCCTGGTGGCCAGTGCGACGTCGAAACGATTCATTCCCATGTCAGCTGTCACTGCTGGGGTGAAAGATGTTCGGGAGACCGTTGAGACTGCAAGAGAAGAACAACGCCTGAATCAACGCGGCACAATCTTGTTTCTTGACGAGATCCACCGATTCAATCGCGCTCAACAAGATGCGCTGTTACCCAGTGTCGAAGATGGCACGCTGGTGTTGATAGGTGCCACGACGGAGAACCCCAGCTTTAGCGTCAATGGCCCGCTGTTGAGTCGGTCAACCTTGTTTCGATTGCTCGCACACACACCAGAATCGCTGCGAATCTTGGCGGGCCGGGCGATTATCCAAGAGCAAGCAACCATCGATGACGACGCGTTGGCGCATTTGGTGAACCTTGCTGACGGTGACGGTCGTTCGCTGCTAACTGCGTTGGAAGTTGCTGTTGCGTTGGCTGACGACGAGGCCCGTGGAAGCGAAAGGCGACAGGTCACGAAGGAAGATGCTGAAGCTGCTGTCGATGCGCGTGTTCTTCGTTATGGAGACGATGAGCACTACGACATTGTCAGCGCGTTTATAAAGTCCATACGGGGTAGCGATGCCAATGCTGCGCTGTATTGGTTGGCCAGGATGTTGACGGCCGGCGAAGATGTCAACTTCATTGCTCGGCGGTTGTGCATTTCAGCGTCAGAAGACATCGGGCTTGCCGATCCAATGGCGATAGTGGTGGCCGAAGCCGCCGCGCGGTGCGTCCAACATGTTGGCATGCCCGAAGCGCAACTGAACCTGGCTCAGGCCACCGTGCACTTAGCGACGTCCCCAAAATCCAACCGGGTTGCATTGGGCATCTGGAGCGCCATGAGCGAGGTGCGCGAACGCAGCGCTGGGGCAGTGCCAATTCATCTCCGCGATGCGCATTACAGCGGAGCGAAGAAGTTGGGGCATGGGCAGGGGTATCGCTATCCGCACAACGCGGCCGAAGGTTGGGTTGATCAGCAGTACCTTCCCGATGATCTCGTTGACCGGGTGTTCTACGATCCTTCTGAGCACGGGCACGAGAGCCGTATCCGAGCAAGGTTTTTGGCGAACAAAGAAGGGGGAGCCACATCAATATGAGCACTATTGGTTGGGTTGTCATAGGTGTACTTGGCAGTGTGGTGATAGTGCTGGCGGTAGTAGTGAAGTTGGTTTCGGAACGATTGGCTGCAACGCAACAGCGGGTCGGAGAATTGGAATCATCCATTGCAGACTTTGGTCCGTTGTTGGCCGATACTCGCAGCGCACTACGAAAGGCTGAGTCTCGTACCGTCCGGGCCGATGACTTGGTTCACGCAGCTATCTCCATCACCACCACGGCCGACGCCGCCAGTAAGTTTGCATACAATGTCGCCACCAACCCGGTGGTCCGCATCATGGCCTGGGGTCGCGGTATGCGACGAGGCGCCGAGGCACTACGAACGCCATCGCAACTAGCCGTGAAGCAGAATCGCCCATCCATCACCGGTTCGCAGCGACAAGCCCAACTTCCGCCAGGCAAGAAGAAGAAAAGTTTCCGTCGCGGCGCTTAACCCAGCCTTCGGACTTCGTGGACAATCCGTCCAAACCATGGCTGCGGTTGGCGATTTCGATCCAGCAGAAACTGAAATGCCGAGCTAGACATCAGCGTCGCCTACGGTTGCACTTATGGAACTTGAGGACGTCAAATCGTTTGCGATCAACCTCAGCCCTTGGGCGCATATGGCCACCGTTGGTGCCGACGGTGAACCCGATGTGGTGCCGGTACATCCGTGCTGGGAGGGCGACACGCTGTGGGTGATGTGCGGAGCAAACTCCGTCAAGGCGCGCAATACCGCACACCAGCCAAAAGTGGCCTTGCATTGGCAGGTGACCGAGAATGGCGACGGTGTTGAAATCTGGGGATCGGCATCCACCCACACCGATCTTGAAACGAAACGTCGACTGTGGACGGGCATCTTTGATTACGATCTGAATGCCTTCGCCCCCGGCGGCCCCGAAGAATCACCCGACACGGCTTTCCTTGCCATTCGCCCTGAACGAGCGTTGGTCTTGAAGGCCTACGGCATGGCTGGCCGCGAAACGTGGCAAGCGAGCTAATCGGTGTTTAAACGACTGACGTGGTGGATCGTAGGCGCAACGATGGGTGCAGCTGGTTCCAAGTGGGCCGAACGTAAGGTGAAACGAAAGGTATCTAAAACCGTCGCA
>JANMEI010000325.1:0-2226 GCA_031376865.1 Acidimicrobiia bacterium
GTGCGACCGGACCGCCTCGGCGACCTTGTCACCGAGTGCGATCGGGTAGCCGTCCACGGCCATCGCAACTTCAACCGTACCAACCCATATTTCACTCAAGACCACCCGGACCTGCCGGTCAGTCATCCACTGCGCCGGTTCTACGACCGGTCCAACGCGTTCGTTCCGGCCGACAATCTCGGACCCGACAGCATCTTGCGCACGATCTTCGAGATGCCTGCCTTCGCGCCCTTTATCCAAGCAGCGCTAGGCGAGGAACACTTCTATCCATACGCCGATCCGTTGGCCGATGTCATTGTCAACCTGGCCGAGGACGGCAACGGCTTTCCCTGGCACTTCGACACCAACAACTACACCGTGACCCTGGCAATTCAGAACGCCGAGTCCGGCGGCGACTTCGAATACAGCCCGAATCTGCGTACGCCGACCGACGAGAACTACCTCGGCGTCGAGGCGGTGCTCGACGGCGACGACCGGTTGATCCGCCGGCTGCGACTCGAGCCGGGTGACCTGCAGATCTTTAAGGGCCGCTACTCATTGCACCGAGTCACACCTCTGTCTGGCACACGGCTGCGCTACGTCGGCATCTTCAGTTTCGTCGAAGAGCCAGGCATGGTCGGCAGCCCAGAACGCACCCGCCAACTCTACGGCCGCGTTCTCCCGATCCATCTCGAACGTGCCGGCCTTCGCTCTGACGCGCTCATCGATTGACCCGACCGACCGTTGCCGCACCCGCGACCTATTGGTTCACACGAGAGAACATTTGGGCGATTCGTTGAAGTGGTGTAAACGTCATCGGAGTTTGACTACTTCGATCTGAAGGCCATTTCGACGCACACCGAACCGGTGTTGGCGGGCAGGTTACAAAAGTATCACCCGTGTATTAGGCGTTACGGGGCAGGGTGAATCTAGGAGTCGATTGATGGAAGAACGAGGAGTGCGGAGTCAATTTCTTCGACGAAGGACGCGATTGCATCCGCATTGCTAATCAACAAATCTGCTGCGGTTTTTGTTGGCGCGTTTCCGATGCGAAGCCAGATGGTTTTCGGTGGTGAGCCGTAGAGAAAAGACAGTTGGCGAAAGTCGGAGTCTTTGGAAACGATGATGTAACCGGCAGCCTTGGCGAATTCCCAGATGACTTGATCATCAGACGAATCGAGATGTTCGAACACGACGTGAGTCGAATCGGGAAAGATCGTTGAAAGCTGACTGACCAGTTTTCGAGAAAGGTTCTGGTCGAGGAGAAGTTTCACGCAGAGGCTGCGAGACGGCGTTCACGCATGGCTGCAAACTGAAGAGCCGCACGAACGTGATTGACAGTTAGTTCTGGGAAATCGGCAACAATTTCGTCAGACGTCATTCCGCCGGCGAGATATTCGAGGACGTCGTAAACGCTGATCCGGGTACCGACGAAACACGGTTTGCCGCTCCGCGCCCCCGGGCGAACTTCGATCAGTTCCAGGTGTTCCATAGATCCAGGTTACCTGGGAGGACCTTCGCTGCCGACCATTTATTGCTGGAGCGACCACCCAGCCCGTGAGCCGGCGATACGAGGCAGAGCGTGGTAGGTGCGAAACTTTCGAAATGCATCGACGGCACCCTTTGCTGGACCTGAAGGAATTTTCTGAGCGACCATCACTGGGGCAGTTCGCCAGAGATGGTTGTTGGGAACAGGCATGGTCATTCGATAGGGAATCGATTCCAACGGACGTTGAACTATGCGCGTATCTCGAAGGTGCCAGCGAAGTCGCCTTTGAGGTGTTCTTCAACAGAGCGTTCATCGGCGCTCGATCACAGCAGGAACCACTGGCCTTCGCTCGGGCCTGCATAACTTCGTTCGAACGGGCGACATGTGCCGCCGATGCATTTGGGGACCTCGAAGCCAATCTTGTGATCGGCCCTCTGGCGCAGACATTTGAGTTTGCCGAAATCGGAGCGGTGAATGCTTGGAAGACTATTGGACCGTTTCGCATCGATCCACTCAAAAACGTCGAACAGTTTGACGGACTATGGACTTCGATCGAACAGTCGACTGTTGCGATCGATGAAGCTCATGACAAAGCAATCGAGTTCGGTTCAACTAGCCCAATCCCACATTGGATTGCACTCCCAGCCTCGGCTTCTCACTCACCCCACTTGCTCGAGAGAAACTTGATCAGGAAGGCGATCCTCACCGCAACGGTCCCCGCCTAAAGAGGATCGAAATCCGCTTCCGTAGGACACGGA
>JANMEI010000329.1:0-10655 GCA_031376865.1 Acidimicrobiia bacterium
GAGATCCGCGGCAAGGGCTCGGCGGATTCGTTGAGCAAGCGTTTCTGGCACCGAAACCATCAGTTTGGTACGCACCGTATTGCGAAGGTGGAGCTCGAAGCCGAACGCAGAACCGCACGAAGGGCAGTTGTCCAAATGGGATTGCACCATGGAGTGCTGCTCGACATTGAGCTCGCCATCGAGGAACGGATACAGCACCTGGACTGCTTCGCCACAGTTACCCCCGACGCACGGAAGCGAGGTAGCCCCAAACGATGCGTTGTTGGGGGTGCCGAAACGTGCCGAGGACCCGAAGGCGGGTTCTGAGCCGAACGGAGCGCCTGCTCCAAAAGGTGTTGGGTTGGTCATGAGTGCACCGGCTGCGGGTCGGGTAACGAGTTGGACAATGCGAGAACTGCTTCTGCACCGTCTTGGTCGGCTTGATCGTCCACCTTGGAAGAAACTGCGGAGGGAAGACGGACGGCAAGGCCTCGATCAACGGCAAACTCGAATAACTCTTTTTGCAGCGCTTTTCTTCCCCGATGGAGCCGAGACATGACGGTTCCGATCGGAACATCGAGCGTTTCGGCGATTTCTTTGTACGAAAAACCTTCCACATCGGCCAACAGCACCGGGATCCGGAACGCTTCCGGCAAGTTGGCTACCGCCTCAGAAACTTCACTTTCGGTGAAATGATCGAGGACTTCATCTTCGGTGGACCGCCCCAACTTGACCGCTTCTTCACCGCCGATGCGGTGGTAGAGAAAGAGGTCTTCGATGTTGTCGAGGTCTTGTTTTTCGGGGCGTCGCTGCCGTTGACGGTACTGGTTGATGTACGTGTTGGTCATGATGCGGAACAACCAGGCGCGCAGGTTTGTCCCGGCCTCAAAGCTCTTGAAGCTTCGATACGCCTTCAGATAGGTCTCTTGGACCAGGTCCTCAGCGTCGGACTTGTTATGCGTCATGCGGTACGCACCCGAATACAGCGTCGGGAGGTACTCCATAGCCTGTTGTTCGAAATCGGCTTGATCAGCCATATGCAACCCTACGTCGCAATTGAGGCCCCCGGGTACTTATTCTTTGTGTCGCCTGAGTGAACCCTGTTTCCGACAAAACAGGACCCCTGATTGCTCAGGGGTCCCGGTTACTTCGTGGAGCCCAGGGCCGGAATCGAACCGGCGACCTGCTCATTACGAATGAGCTGCTCTGCCGACTGAGCTACCTGGGCAACGGCATTCGACTGTAGTACAGCGCCTTACACCCATCGTTCTTGCATTTTGAGTGCCCGATATTGCTGCACATCCGCACAAAATTCAGGCAGTCGAAGCGGTGAGGCGAGGGAGCTTCAAGAACAGTGCAGGTAGAGCGAGGTTGAGATTGGGGTTGCGTTCGAGATGTTCGTTGGTGGCCCCGATGGCTTCGATGGCTCGGATAGCCGACCGATCGTCGAGGGTTTGGTTGACGAGAGCGCTGTGGAATCGGCGCTGCAGGACCGACAGACCGAGCCGCAACTCGTCGTCACGTAAGCGTTTCAGTTCGCGCTTGTGCCGTTCGGTCAATTCTTTGCGCTGACCGATGGCACCGCGAGTTCCGGTTTGTTCAATCCGCGCCTCAAGCGCGGCAACCTCGGTAGCTTGCCGGGCTTCGAGCGGGCCGACCGCGGCTGAGTCGAGCAACGTCAGTGCTTCGCCTGCCAACGAGGCAACGGCGGCGCCGGACCCATCAAGCCGTGTCGGGATCATGTCCCAAAATGAAACTCGGCCGGCGAGGTGATCGTCGGACGCAAGCAGCAAAGCGCGCTCAAGCTGCCCTCCCGATGCCTCAGCCACCTGCGCAGCACGATCAGCATCAAGCCCAGATTCGATAAGTGCACCTATGATTTGCACAGCAGTCGGCTTGACGAACGGGATCTGCACACAACGCGACGCGATGGTCACCAACTCTGGCGGCAAATGATCCGCCAGGATCACAAAAATGGTGCTTTCGGGTGGCTCTTCGATGATCTTTAACAGCGTGGGACCAGCATTGGTAACTAGGTGAAAATCGGTAAGTATCAATACTTTTCGGGCACCTTCAACCGGTGATCGCATCGCCAGCCGAATGATCTCTCGGGCCTGATCCACATTGATAGATGCACCTTCGCGCTCTACCGTGATCAGATCGGGATGAACCTGATTGCGAGCACGCTGGCACACGTCGCACACCGAGCAGCCACCGTTGGGACACAGCAGCGCAGCACCGAACGACAACGCGGCGCGCATCGTTCCGTTTCCGGGCTGACCCACCAGCAGATAAGCATGGACGGGCTGGCGCGCGGCCGCACGAAGCGCAGCAACGGCACCATCTTGAAACCGGACTTCGTCCCACAAACCAACTGACGACGAGACGCGAACCACGGGTGCGGGTGCCGGCGGCCCGACGTCAACCAGTGCTACCTCTTCGAGCACTGCGTCGACAATCGACTCGGGAGCATCAGGCGGTAGCTCCTCGAGAGTGTCGAGTAATACCGCTACTGCTGGTACGGGTTCGTCGGCCGGTTGAGCGGCAACTTCCTCAGGTTCTTCGGGGAGGTTGAGGTACTCATCGGCATCGAACAGACTCATCGCGAGCTACCCATGAGCGACTATCGCTTGGCGCGTGCAGCGGTCTTTTTGACACCGCCACGCTTGATCGTTTTGGCTGGCTCGGAGGCCATCTTGGCCCGACGATCGCTGAGCAACTCCATCGCCCGTTCGGCAGTCAGTTCGGTCGGTTCGTCGCCTTTACGAAGCGACGCGTTTGTTTCGCCATCGGTGACATATGCACCAAAGCGACCTTCTTTGACGACCATATTTTTGCCAGAAACAATGTCAGGGCCAAGTTCGGCCAACGGTGGAGTTGCTGGGCCCTGGCCGCGACCGCGCCGCTCTTTCGGCTTCGAGTAAATCTCTAATGCTTCGTCCAACGTGATGGACAGCAGTTGTTCTTCAGCAGTGATGCTGCGACTGTCTGTGCCTTTACGAAGATAGGGTCCGAACTTGCCGTTAGAGGCTTCAATGACACCACCGTCAGCAGGATCAACACCGACGACGCGCGGCAAGCTGAGCAACTGCAACGACTCTTCCAACGTGATGGCATCGAGTGTCATTGTTTTGAACAGCGACGCAGCCTTGGGCTTCTCGGCTACTACCTTTTTCGGTTTTTTTGGGGCTTTCGGCTTCTTGCCTTTGCCTTCGGCGATCGCAGCAGCGGCGGCAGCTTCTTCGGCGGCAGCAAGTGCGACTGCCTCGGCGGCAGCCTGCATCGCCTCGGCATCTCCTAATTGCACATACGGTCCAAATCGGCCGGCTTTTGCGTAGATCGTGAACCCGCTCGCAGGATCGACACCAATGACACGGTCACCCTTTGGCGCAGCGAGTAGTTCGGCCGCCTTTTCCAACGTCAATTCGTCGGGAGCGATCGATTCAGGAACTGACGCACTGTCTTCGCCACGCTTGACGTATGGACCGTAGCGGCCGGCCTTCACCACCACTTCGCGTCCCTCGGCATCGATACCGATGGGGATGCTGTTAATAGCAGCGGCGTCGATGTTGCCCAGTTCTTCAGACACCTTGCGCGACAGACCCATCGCCGAAACGGACCCACCGCCCGTGCTTGGACTGGTGGCACCGCCGGCTCGCGCACCGTCGCCTTCAGCGCCGCCTTCAAGACCGAAATAGAACCGGCGCAGCCAGGGAACCGATTGCGCCTCGCCGTTGGCGATGTCGTCAAGATCGAGTTCCATCTTGGCGGTGAACTCGTAGTCGACAAGCTCCCCGAAGTGTTGTTCCAGCAGGTTGGTGACGGCAAAAGCCTTGAAGGTTGGCACCATGGCCATACCCTTTTTGAAAACGTAGTCACGGTCTTGGATGGTGCCGATGATCGATGCATAGGTGGCGGGGCGGCCAACTTCAAGGTCAACCATTGCTTTCACCAACGATGCCTCGGTGTATCGGGCCGGCGGCTGCGTGCTGTGTCCTGCCGCACCCAGGTCAGATGCGACGACGGCATCGCCCTGCACAACTTGAGGCAACCGAACTTCGCGATCTTCCAACTCCGCTTCGGGATCATCGGTGCCTTCGACGTAAGCACGCAAGAATCCTGGGAACGTAATGACCTTACCGGTGGCAGCAAACTCGACGGCTTGACCGGTGGCTGCGGCGGCGGCCACACGGATGGTGGCGCTCGTTCCACGTGCATCGTGCATTTGCGATGCAACCGTACGCATCCATATCAACTCGTAGACGCGGAATTCGTCGCCTGACAGTTCGTTTCGAACTGAGGCAGGTGTGCGGAACGATTCGCCAGCAGGGCGGATTGCTTCGTGGGCTTCTTGCGCGTTTTTGCTTTTGGTTTCGTACTTACGCGGCGCATCGGGAAGGTAATCACGACCGTACAGTTCGACCACCTGGGCACGTGCTGCTGCCAAGGCGGTTTCCGACAGCGCAGTCGAATCGGTACGCATGTACGTGATGTATCCGTTTTCGTACAACGATTGCGCCAGGCGCATCGCCGTCTTCGATGAGACGCGCAGTTTACGGCCAGCTTCTTGCTGAAACGTTGATGTCATAAATGGCGCATATGGCGAGCGGCGATAGGGCTTTTCTTCAACTGAACTGACTGCGTACTTGGCGTTGTCGAGAGCTGTGAGCAGCGTCGACGCTTCAGCCTGGTTGAGCGCAACGACGTTTGCAGTGGCTTTCAGTTGCCCGCTCTCGTCGTAGTCCCGACCCGTCGCAAGCCGTCGACCGTCGAGCGACACAAGGGTGGCCTGAAACGGCAACTTGTCAGCGTCCGATGCTGTTGCGGTAAAAGTTGCGCTGAGATCCCAATACCCGGCTGCGGTGAAGCGCATACGCGCACGTTCGCGTTCAACCACCAATCGGGTAGCCACGCTTTGCACGCGACCAGCAGAAAGACCGGGAAGTACCTTCTTCCACAACACCGGCGACACTTCGTATCCGTACAGACGATCCAAAATGCGACGTGCTTCTTGGGCGTCGACCATCGGTTGATTGATGTCACGCGATTCGTCGATCGCCCTCAGAATGGCGCCACGGGTGACCTCGTGGAACACCATTCGCTTCACGGGAACCTTGGGCTTCAGCACCTGCAGGAGATGCCAGGCAATGGCCTCGCCTTCGCGGTCTTCGTCGGTTGCGAGATACAACTCGCTGGCATCCTTGAGCAGCGCCTTGAGTTTTGAAACGTGCGCCTTTTTTTCTGAAGCAACGATGTACAGCGGTGCGAAATCGTTGTCGACATCGACGCCCAGCTTCGCCCAGGCGGTGCCTTTGTACTCGGCGGGAACATCGGCAGCGCTGCGTGGCAGGTCGCGGATGTGACCAATCGATGCTTCGACAACAAAGTCGGATCCAAGGAATCCAGCAATGGTTTTGGCCTTTGCCGGGGACTCGACGATGACCAATGGCTTGCCACCGGACGCGGTTGCTCGCCGTTTGGTGCTGGTTGGCGCTTCAGTTTCTGACACGAAATCCACCGTACGCGCTCTTTTGGGGTGTAGAAACCATGTTCAAGTCCCGTGTCTTCCCCCGCGGAAAGGTGTATTTCATGAAATTCCGTTCCTTATTGGCTGCTTCTGCTGCCATCGTTGCGTCGTTTGCCGCAGTTATCCCGGCTAGTGCGCAAGCGGGGACTTCCAAGCTCCGCATCGCGCACTTCTCGCCTGATGCTCCAGCGATCGACGTCTATTTTGATGGCGTCAAACGCCTCACCAATGTGCAATACGAAAAGCACTCAAACTATTTGGACTTGCCTTCCGGCAAGCACAAGATCGAAGTTCGGGCAACGGGTAACGCCGCTACCGTACCGGCCGTTGTTGCTGCCGATATCGATTTGGCACCAAATTCGGCCTATACCCTTGCCGCAATCGGCGAGTTGGCTGAAATCAAGGGCCAGCTCTATACCGACGACACCAGCGCTCCAGATGCTGGCAAGGTCAAACTTCGTGTCTTGCACACCGCCCCTGAGGTTGGTCCTGTTGACGTTGCTGTCAAGGGCGGCCAAGAGCTCGCGGCAAAGTTGGCTTACCCAGACGCCAGCCCGTACATCACCCTTGATCCAGGCAAGTACGACGTCGAAGTTCGGGCCACTGGCTCGACCACCGCAGTGCTTGCCTCCACCGTGGTCCTCCAAGAGGGCGGCGTCTATACCGTTGCTGCAATCGGCGGTGGAGATAAGAAGCCAAAGCTCAAGGGTCTGATTGACCTGCAGCCATCGGGTGTTGCTGCTGTTACCACCGCAGCAGGCGTCACCACAGCTGGCGATTCGCCAACCTCAGTTGCCGCAACGTCAGCAACCGTTGCTGTTGGAGCACAAGACACTACGGTGACCACCGAAGCCGGAGTCGAAACCACGGTTCCAGCCGAGACGACCCCCGCAACCGAGCCAGCACCAGCCGTCACTGATCCAGCACCGACGACCGAAGCGGAAGCTGCTCCAACCACCGAGCCAGCTCCACCTGAAACCGATCCTGCTCCATCGACCACCCTTGAAGTTCCGAAGAGTGGCGTTGCATCGGGTGCCGGCGGCCTAGCTGGCGGAGGCGCTGTTGGCGCAACCGCACTGGCCGCACTTGCTGGCGCAGCCGTTCTGGCCGCCGCCCGCAAGCGTCGAGCTGCGTAACTCGCTCCGCTCGCCTTTGACCATCCCACTCAACGGGGCTGGCCCTGCAGACTCGCTCCGCTCGCCTTTGACCATCCCCCACTGTTGGTGGGAATCGCAGTACTTTTGAGCTTCTGATGGCTCAGAAACCACAGCCCCGACATGCTTCTACGACCCGCCGTCGGCGGGTCGTTCCGCGTCACGCGGCACCGCAGGAAAGCATGTTGGCGGGGCTCCCCAAGCTTCCGCATCTGCTTCCTGACGGCATCCAGGGTGGCGGCGTCGCCAGTATCGCAGTGATGGTGGGTGGAGCAACCGTGATGGCGGGCTCTGCATACGGTTATGGCACCGTTGTCACCGTCCCCCCGAATGTTCCCATCGAAGTCGCCGGTGCCCAGCAGATCAAGCCCAAGGAACGCCTTGGCACCTCAGAAAAGGTAGATGCCCGGTCGCTCCCTTCACTACAAGGTGCATCGTCGTCATTGGAGTTGGAACGTAATGGTCGACCGGCCTCGATCTGGATTAACTCGATCAGCGCCGGCAGCGAACTCATTGACCTCGGTCTCAACACCGATGGCAGCCTTGAAGTCCCGGTCGACTTTGGTGTCGCCGGTTGGTGGAAACGTGGACCGCGCCCAGGCGACCCGGGGCCCGCGGTCATTACGGGCCATCTCGACTCAACCAAAGGGCCAGGCGTGTTTGCCAAGCTCGGCCGCGTCAAGCCGGGCGACGAGATCACCATTCGACGTAACGATGGCACCAAACTCACCTTCGCAGTGACTCGCATCGATCGATATCCAAAACGTGCGTTTCCAACCCGCAACGTGTACACGGGGACTGACATTCCGGAGCTTCGAGTGATTACCTGCGGTGGCAACTTCAACCGCTCTGCTTCCAGCTACGAAGACAACATCGTCGTGTTTGCGAAACTGGTTGACCCGTTGCCAAGCTTGAAGCCAGCCGACGCTTCTACGGCTCGCGCTTAGTAACTTTTGTCCGACCCTTTCGAGATGCAAAACGGAGGCCCGAAGGCCCCCGTTTGACTTACAGCGGTTGGACTAACCCGCACGTCATGCGCGGGTGAGGTGTTACTTAACAGCGGCGGTTGCTGTTGCCGTAACTGGAGCTTGCTTTGCCGAGAACATCAGCGCGCCTACGACTACAGCCAGCGCAACTGCGGCGACCAAGTATCGGCCGTTGCTGTCTTGCAACGAAATGATCGCAGGCAGCACCAGCAACGAGACCAGGTTCATCACCTTGATGAGCGGGTTGAGTGCAGGGCCGGCGGTGTCCTTGAACGGATCGCCCACGGTGTCACCGATCACAGCGGCCTTGTGAGCTTCTGAACCCTTGCCACCTTCGTGACCATCTTCGATGTACTTCTTGGCGTTGTCCCATGCGCCACCTGCGTTTGACAGGTAGTTCGCCATCAGCTGACCCGTGAGAATCACCGCTGCGGAGAAGGCGCCGAGCGCTGCGAAGCTGAGACCGAAACCAACGATGACCGGCGTCAACACTGCCAACAGTGCTGGGGTAGCCAACTCACGCAATGAGGCAGCGGTGCAGATGTCGATCACTGGGCCATAGTCAGGCTTCTTGGTTCCAGCCATGATTTTGCCGTCAGCAAACTGGTTACGAACTTCTTGCACCACAACGCCTGCTGTGCGCCCAACGGCGCGGATAGCAAGCGACGAGAAGAGGAATGGCACTGCGCCACCGATCAACAGACCGATGAAGATTTTCGGGTCAGCAACGTTGATTGGCAACAGGTCGAACACACCACGAGGACCCTTTTCGGCAGTCTCGATCATTTCCTTCGTCAACAATTCGCCGGTGCCGGTGACCAGCTTGCCAACGCCACCCTTCACCGCACCTTCAATGAACGACGCGAAGATGGCGACCGCGCCGATCACTGCGGAGCCGATGGCGAAGCCCTTGGTGACAGCCTTGGTGGTGTTACCCACAGCATCGAGCGCAACCATGATGCGCTCTGGTTCGCCGTGGAATTCGCCCGACATTTCGGCGATGCCAGCAGCATTGTCGGAAACTGGTCCGAAGGTGTCTTCGGCGACGATGACGCCGGTGGTGGCCAACATGCCCATGCCGCAGAGTGCAACGAGATAGAAGCTGACCGGCAGGTTGCCGTCACCGAGGATCAACGCAACGCCGATCGCAAGTGCGATTGCAAGTACTGCGTACACAGATGATTCCATACCGGCGCTGGTTCCGGAAAGGACCACAGTCGCGGGGCCGGTGCGAGCAGATTCGGCAATGTCTTTGACCGGCTTGTAGTGCGTAGCGGTGTAGTACTCCGTAAGTCGACTTACTAATTGAGCAAGCACCAGACCGATCACTACCGCACCCCAGCAACGAAGGCCAATGTTCGAAATGGTGTCGACCTTGGCACCGCCATCTAAGCGCGTTCCCTGAACGTTGCCAACGTAGAACATGCCAACAGCTCCCACACCAACGACGGTCAACAGACCAGCAACGAGGAAACCGCGGTTAATTGGCTTCAACGCATCGGTCTCGCCTTCCTTGGCCTTCACTGCGAACACACCGACGATTGACGCGATCACACCAACGGCACGAGCTGCTACCGGGAAGATCAGACCCAACACCCACTTCTTGGGATCATCGGGGTACACGGACTTGAACGCAGCGACGCCGAGGATGATCGATGCCACCAGCGTCACTTCGTACGACTCGAACAGGTCTGCAGCCATGCCGGCGCAGTCGCCTACGTTGTCGCCCACATTGTCGGCGATGGTTGCAGGGTTGCGAGGATCGTCTTCGGGAATGCCCGCTTCGACCTTGCCCACAAGGTCAGCGCCAACATCGGCTGCCTTGGTGAAGATGCCGCCGCCCACCCGAAGGAACAATGCCAGGAGCGAACCACCAAATCCGAAACCCACCAGAATGACCGATGAGGTGTTTTGGAACGCAGCGATGATTGCGGTAGCGCCCAGTAGACCCAAACCAACTGTGTACATACCAGCAACGCCGCCGGTGCGGAAGGCAACGTCAAGCGCCTTTGGCATCGATCCGCTAAGCGCGGCGGCTGCCGTACGCACGTTGCCGCGAGTAGCGAGCGTCATGCCGATGTAGCCCGTCAAGCCAGATGCCAAACAACCAAGCAAGAACGCAACGGTTCGGAACGTTCCGGCTTGCAAGAACGACAGTGCAACAGCACCTTTCTCCTGACCTTCGCCCGCAGGCTTCAGAATCTCGGTGGACGTGAAGAACACCACTGCAGCCAGGGGAATCAAGATGAGTGCGATGGTGCGGAATTGTCGCTTCAAGTACGCAGCGGCACCTTCCTGAATGGCGGTTGCGATCTCGATCATCTTGGGTGATCCCTGATCGCGGCTCAGGACGTCTTTAGAGAGGTAAACGCCGACTGCGATGGCTAGGAGTGCGGAGAACCCAGAGAAGCCAAGGATGGCCCACTCAGCACCGCCAAGCGTGAACTCTTGCCACCCCCCTTCGGCTGCGAGAATCGAACTAATCATGCGCTGCGGTCCTTTCGGGCTTTGCCAGTGGTAGAGGCTTTGTGTGAAGTTTCTCGGTTAAGCCCATCGACCGCTTCGGTCTCAGGGCGACCGGCGTTAGTGCCGGTTAATCCGTCTGCTTGGACGAAAATTTGTGCTGCCACCCGTTCGCCGACCATACGGTCGACGCCGTCGATGCGAACGACGACCGGGCCATCAAATGGTTGTTTTTCAATGAGTTCAGCGAAGACCCCGGGGCGAATCCCGAGGGTGTCGAGGAATGCGACCACATCAGGGTCGGTCGAACCCGATAGCGCCACCACTCCGCTTTCACCAGGCTGAAGCCCATCAAGTGAGGGAAGTTGCGGAACACGATCCATTGACGCATCAGGGATCGGAAAACCATGTGGACAGGTAGCCGGCCGCCCGAGGGTTTCGTACATGCGTTCCTCGATCTCTTGCGGCAACTCATGTTCGAACGCGCCGGCCAATCGATCTGCATCGTGCCAGGGGTAGTGCAGCATGTCCGAGAGGAACCGCTCG
>JANMEI010000339.1:0-2254 GCA_031376865.1 Acidimicrobiia bacterium
AAAATGGCACGAATTTGCCGCATGCGGGCGTCCATTTTGCCCTGCTCTTCTTTGGCAGCGTGATATTCGCCGTTTTCGGAGAGATCGCCGAGCTCACGCGCGGCTTCAATACGTTTGGCGATTTCGATTTTGCCTCGACCGGACAGGTCAGTGAATTCGGCTTGCAGCCGGTCGAAGGTTTCGCGAGAGAGCTTGGTTGACACAGGGCAGAGGTTACGCCCCGGTCTTGGCCTTCATGAACAAACCCAAAACAGCAAACGAATTATTGGCGATATGCATGATCATCGGCACCTTGAGCGACTTGGTGCGATGGTAGAGATAGCCGGAGACGGCGCCCAGACCTGCCAGGAGTGGAAAAGCCAACGGTTGGAAGTGAATGGCCCCGAAGACCACCGAAGCAACGGTGATAGCCATCCACGGTTTCATTCGCCGGGCAAGCGCGCTTTGCAAGTAGCCACGAAACAACAACTCTTCAACAATGGGGCCGACCACAGCAATGGCAAGGAATGCGACCGCCAGGCTGAACGGATTGCGAGGTACTGCGTCGACGATTTGATTTGTTTGCGCCTGCATCTCCTTTCCCTTCACGACGTATGTGGAATACACCGCTCCAATGGCTCCGGCGGCAACAGTCAAACCAATCGCAGTCACGATGGTGAGGCCTGTAGACCACTGATTGCGCGCAAACACCCCAATGATTCGATGTCGCTGATCTTTGCGAAGGTGCAATCCCAAGATCGAAATGGTGACGATCCCCGCGAGAAGTAGCCCACCCAACAACGGCATTGCCATGTTGTCTAAAAGCTGGTCTTGAAGTTTGCTGCTATCGCCTTCGGTGAACAAGGCTCGAAGTTTGGGATCGACCACCACTGCAATGACCATGGTGATGACCGTGCAAACCGCCTGCAACGCGAAATACATGACAATCCAGCCGATGCTGATGCCAATCCCCGGAAACGGCTTACCGGTTCGTGGATCCACCGTGTCGACAGATGCCGTTGGCGATGTCCGCTGGGCCAACTGCGAGGCCGAAGGTCCCCACGCCGGGGGCTGAACTTGTGCCGAATCGGGTGGATAGACGGGTTCCATGTCGATCCGAGGTTAGGCGTCACCGATGATGAAGCGGGTCACCCAGCAACGGATCACGAAACGGATCGTGCTCCGCGAGAAGGCGACCCAGCCGTGCGTCGTCGAGACGGATATGAACCTTTTTGGCTTCGTGTTCGTCTCGAAGTGTCTTGCAGAGGGCAAACGTCGAGTTGACGAGGAAGAGCACCCCCACGCCGAGAAATGCGCGTTTCCACGGATCGAGTGGAAGCGAGGCGATCCCGACGGCAAGTGCCGAGGCCGCCAACGCAAAAGAGGCTTTGACTTGAAAGACCCATGCGCCCGAATGCGCGGTGGTCGGAGTGAGGTTTTGCATAGTTGGTGCGTTCATACGGTCAACCTACGAGTTGGGCTTGGCGATCCGCCATCCGTCGGAACCCCCAAAGGCGTCTAGGGGTTCGGGCTACCGATGAGGCCCACGCTGATAGGTATCCTGATTCCTATGGCAGCTCATACGGCACATCGGGTAGCAATTCTGGGTGGGGATGGCATTGGTCCCGAGGTCACGGCCGAGGCGTTGAAGGTGGTGGCCGCTACCGGGGTGCAACTGGACACCGTGGAGTATGACTTGGGTGGCCGCCGATACGCCGCAACGGGTGAAATCCTGTCCGACGAGACGTTGGCGGAGTTGCGTGGGTTTGAAGCGTTGCTGCTGGGTGCGATTGGTACGCCCACAGTCGCACCGGGCATCTTGGAGCGGGGCTTGTTGCTGAAGATGCGCTTTGTGTTGGATTTGTATGTGAACCAACGACCGTTCCTCTATCCGGCCAACAACATTGATTGCGTTGTGATTCGCGAGAACACCGAAGGTACGTACGCAGGTGAAGGCGGGTTTCTTCGGAAAGACACTCCGTTCGAAGTAGCAACGCAGGGTTCGGTCAACACGCGAATGGGTGTCGAGCGTTGTGTCCGGCATGCGTTTGAACTGGCCCGGTCTCGGCCACGCAAGCATCTGACGTTGGTCCACAAGACCAACGTGTTGCAGTTTGCTGGCGACCTGTGGCAGCGCGTATTCAACATCGTGGCAGCCGAATACCCCGACGTGCAGACCGCGTATAACCACATCGACGCTGCGTGCATCTACTTCGTCGAGTCGCCGCAGCGCTACGACGTAATCGTCACCGATAATTTGTTTGGCGACATCATC
>JANMEI010000342.1:0-1862 GCA_031376865.1 Acidimicrobiia bacterium
AAAAAGGCTCCGGCCAAGAAGGCTGCTGTAAAAAAGGCCGTAGCAAAGAAGGCTCCAGCCAAGAAGGCTGCAGCAAAGAAGGCTTCGAAGTAGTTTCGCTTCCCCGGCTGTTTACAGCCGCCGTATTGCTGCGAACACCTCGCCGGTCTTTACACCGGCGGGGTTTCCTGCTTCTTGGGCAGCTTCGTGCGCAGCAGTTTCGATGCGTTGAGTAAACGCAGCCCGTTCGGAAGTGTCGGTGGCGTTGCCGATTCGCATCGTGGTTTCAAACTGCGATTCGTGAGCGAGAAGCGCGTTTGCTTTGTGCTCAACAAACCCATCGATTGATTCGATGTGGTGCACCGTTGCGGCCTCCCACAGGAGGAGCAACGACGGACGGTGTGGTGCGACGTCTTGTTCGGGAAAGAACTTTGGATCGCGCGCCGCAACGATTCCTTCGCACGCGAGTAAGCCAGCGTGGCGATGATCTGGATGGATTCGGTATGGACGCCATGGATCGTGCCCCAGCACTACTTCGGGTTGAAATCGACGGATCCATAGCGCAACCTCTGCACGTTCGCGTAGGCCACTCTCCAACTCGCCGTCAACCCGTCCCAGAAAAGCAACATGATCTGGATCAGTGCCACCGAGCAGTGCAGCTGCTTGCGTTTGCTCTTCGCGTCGCGTTTTGATCAACCATTCGGTGTCCACCTGCGGATCCCACGTGCCCTTAGAACCGTCGGTGCACACGAGATGGAAGATTTCACAGCCATCAGCCGCCCACTTGGCCAGCGTGCCGCCACAGCCGTACTCAACGTCATCTGGATGAGCCCCGATCGCCAAAGCCCGTCGAGGCGTTTCGATATTGGCTGATATCGGTTGAGAACGGTTGGGACGATAAGACTCGGGTAGTGCCACACCCTCACGGTATCTTTCTCGTGGCGACTAGGTGGCCAGAAGCGCCAAACCAAGTGCGACCGATGTTGTACCGGATATCAGAACTCCCAAGAAGAGCAGCGTCAGACAGCGTCAGACAGAAGCAAAACAGGGCCCGTAACTGCTACGTGTACAGCTGTTCCCACCACCGGGTGAACGTGAGCCGGGGCGCGAACAGTGAGTCGGAGACCCTCGGCTTGATTCTGAAGCGGCGGAACCTGAACAGTGATCAGATGATCGTGCCCATGGAATACGACGTCGGTCACGATTGCGGCCACTCCATCGGCACCAACTAACCCGCATTGTTCTGGTCGAAGCAATGCAAAACCGGCGTCTCCCGCAGATCGAAAGTCACCTCGCACCATCAAACGTCCAACAGACGTATGGACGACATCGCTGGAGGGCGAGGAACCAAGTATCGGTAGTAAGTTTGCATCGCCGACGAACGAAGCAGCCCACGTCGAACATGGGGAGCTGTAGAGCTCGCCAGGAGTCGCAAACTGAACGATCCGCCCAGCGTGCATCAGCGCCACGTGGTCGGCCAGCGACAGAGCTTCGTCCTGGTCGTGGGTAACCAAAACGGTCGTAGTACCCGCTTCGCGAAGTAAGGCCCTGGTCTCGTTACGAATTTCGATACGTAGCGACGCATCGAGCGCAGAAAACGGCTCGTCAAGGAGCACCACACGGGGGCGAGTCGCAAGGCATCGGGCCAGCGCAACTCGCTGCTGTTGGCCACCAGACAGTTCATGTGGGCGTCGGCGAGCGGTGTCGGCAAGACCAACCAATTCCAACAGCGCGCTTACCTTACTCCCGCGACGTTCACTTCGGGCAAGTCCGAATCCGACATTGTCCTGTATCGAGAGATGTGGGAACAGGGCTGCCTCTTGCGGGACAATTCCCACCCGGCGGTGCTCTGGCTCAATCCAGCGACCATCGCCTGCGACAAC
>JANMEI010000397.1:0-3713 GCA_031376865.1 Acidimicrobiia bacterium
CGTGATCCAGGTCGGCGAGATGCGAGGCGAACCGAAGTAGGAAGGCGCGCGACGGTTGTCGATTTTCGGACCAGTGGACGACACGCGGGGGGCGTGCTGGGATCGACGGCACCGCGAGCTGACGCCAACGAGGTGGATTGGCCAACTGCCTCAACCGCTCTGCTTCGTTTGCGGCATCGCGTTCGGCCATGAAATCCGGACGGCGTATCCGAAGGACTTCAGCGCCGATCACCTTGACTACCCCAGCGATGGGAATCGCCAATAGCGCTCCCAAAATGCCAAATAATTCAACTCCGGCTAACACACTGACCATCACAACGAGGGGTCGTATGGAAACGGCCTTCGACATAATCGTTGGCTGCAACACATGATTTTCAAACTGTTGATACAGGAAGTAGAAGATCGACGCAGCGATTCCGGCGGTTGTCGAATGCAGAAATGCGATTGCCACCGTGGGTACAGCACCCAAGGTTGCCCCAACCAACGGAATGAGGTCGGCGAACGCCACCCACAGCGCAAGCACTCCTGCAAAGGGAACACCGAGGACGCTGAGGAAGACCCAGGTGCAGAGGCCAGCAATCATGCTGATCAACAGGTTGCCGGCAACATAACCAGTTACCGCCCGGGCGGATTCATTGCCTAAGCGAATCATGCGTTCTTGTGCAGGTGGGCTCAGAAGCCCAAGGCCGCTTTTCATCAAGCTTGGCCCTTGCAACAACATCAGAACGGTGAGCACCGCCACCGTCACTAACGCAAACAATGTGTTGAATACGTTTTGTACGACGTCCACAGCATTGCGGCCGAGATCGTTGACATACGTATTGAGTTTGTCGAGGTTGCTCTTTACGCGATCTTCGATCTGGTACCGCTTGACGAGTTTGCCGACTGGCCCCTCACCGCGTTGGGCTTCTTCCACTTGCTCTGGAAGGCCCTTAATGAATGGTCCGGTTTGCGACACTATTGGTCGAATAAAAGCGAAGGCAAGGCCGCCAAGAATCGCAAGTGCACCTATGAATACGATAGTGGCGGCGAGACCACGTCTCATCTTGACCCTATGGTTCAATACGTTCACCGGTGGAGTGAGCACCACAGCAAAAAATGCAGAAATGACGATCCAGGTGACGACCTTTCCGATTCGGAGTAGAAGCCAAAGGGTGGCCAGCGTGGCCAGGACAATTGCGATGAAACGCGCAATAGAACGAACCGATAGCTCGACTGTTTGCACGTTTCGTCGCTCAGGCGTCGTCATGGTGTCACCTCCGTAGCTGTAACTGGAACTGGAGCTGGAGTTGGAGTTGGAGCTGGTTTTGGTTGTCGAGCGCGGAACACCGTCAACTTTTCAGAGATGAGGTAGGGGCGTTGCCGATCGATCATGAGTGGATCGGGGTACATCCAGCTCTTGTGTTCGGTGGTGAGTTCCGAAGCATCGGCAAGGTACGCCCGATCTCGCAACGAGAACGTGCTTCGCCGACGAGCCCAACCTTCCCAAGGGTTTGCCATTGTTACGACACCAACGCATATAGCTCCAGCAGCCACCGCAGCGGACAGCCTGAGCGGCGTCATGCTGGGTAAATAGATTCGTTCGCGAACGAGATGAAGGACTGTGGCAGTCAAAAGGATGGCGGCCGATGCCCACATCGCCACGCTCATGGTGATGTAACGCGAGGACATTGCTTGACTGTTTGGGACAAACCCGAGCCGTCCAATCGCCGTGACCGCAGCGGTGGCTGGCGCGGTCAGACCCCACATAATGATGGAAGCCCATCGAGTGAATTGCTTGGTGGCAATCACCCCAAGAATCCCGAGCGTAAACAGTGCAATGCCAATGAGCCCCGCTCGCCATGCAAACGACTCAGCCGGGGTAGCGGGCGGCTCTCGAAGTGGCGCGATCGCCGCACCTAAGAAGGTGACCGAATATCGGATGATGCCGGGGACGGTGACCGGAAACACTTTTGGTGATCGCGGAAGACCTTGGTTGTAGAGGAACGTGGCAAGTGCCCCGGTCGCGAGCCAGATACTGAGTCGGGCCGCTCGGGTCCGTCGGCTGAGTTCGGGTTGAATCAAAATGAACGCTGCCCCGATCGGCCAGAGCACCACACCGGAAGCGAAACTGAACTGTGAGGCCAGCGCCAACAGCGTCGCGGCCAGAAACTTCGGCCATCCACTGTTTGCCAGTGCCATGCAACTCAACAGTGTGAAGAATGCGCCAAGCGCCAGCGTCACCTGCCATCCCCACATTAAGTTTTCGGCCTGACCGCGACTGAGGAGAAACGCAGCAACAATCGGGATGCAGGTCCACACGCTGAGTTTGGCTTTCCGGCCAATGACAAAAACCGCCCCGATGGTCAACGCAAATCGGGCCCCGATCAATGCATGGACCAGCGCAATCTCGGCTCGAATGTTCCACCGAGTGAGCCGGGCAAGAATCAGGAGAACCACATTGGGGACTAACACCCGGTGTTCGTTATGAGGGGTCCACAACTCAGACCAACTGGCACCATCTTCGGTGACCCGGAGGAAATCGACGAAGTTCCACTGATCCCAGTAGGGCACGTCGACGCTGTATCGAAAGAGCGAGAACATCCGCACCGCCGCAAAAGCCACCGTTGCCCACAAGGTCAGCAGCATGAACCACCGGGCCGCACCGGAAGACCGGTGAATCTGGGGCTCGGCGGAGAATTGGATAGGAGACGAATCCACTGACGGGGTCGCGGTAACCGCCAATTCGCTGGTTGGTGACAGGTCCAAGCACTCATTCAAGCAGCCTGATTAGGGATCAGCGGACCTCCTCTTCTACCTTTGTAGTTATGACCGATATCTCTCTCGATCAGTTCCGTGCTGACGCAGCTGCTTTCCTCGACGCCAATTGCAAGAAGCGAGAGGCCACCAAAGCCCGTAAGTGGGGCGAAGGCTCCGACAAAGTGGCTGTTTTTGAGGAGAAGTCTGCCGAAGCCGAGAAGCGCGACGTTGATGCGGCCAAAGGGTTCCGCCAAGCAATGTTTGACGCTGGATTCGGATGGATCACCGGGCCTACTCAGTACGGGGGCCGAGGTTTGCCGGGCGCTTATCAGCGTGCCTACGAGGAAGTGGCGTCCGGATACGCGCTTCCCAATTTGGGCGCGTTTCAGATTGGCCTTGGCATGGTGGCCCCGACGTTCCTGGCCCACGGAAGCGATACGGCGAAAGACCTGTACCTTCGCCGCATGTGGCGCGGCGAGATCGTTGGTTGCCAATTGTTCTCCGAGCCCGGTGCTGGCTCAGACCTCGCATCGTTGCAAGCGAAAGCCGAACGTGATGGTGACGAGTGGATTATCACCGGTCAAAAAGTATGGACAACGGGCGCTCAATTCTCCGATGTTGGCGAGATCATCTGCCGATCCGATGCCAACCTGCCGAAGCACAAGGGCCTGACCGGTTTCATTGTGGACATGCGTGCACCTGGGGTCGAGATTCGTCCGCTTCGACAAATGACCGGTGGTGCATCGTTCAACGAAGTGTTCTTTAACGAGGTGCGCGTGCCTGATGATCATCGCCTGGGCGACGTCAACCAGGGGTGGACCGTGGCGTTGACGACGTTGATGAACGAGCGAGCATCAATCGGTGGCGGCGGAGGATCATCGCGTGGGTCAGCGACCGACATCCACTTCTTGGCTCAGATGCTCGAAGCAATGGGCAAGGGCGACGACTTGGTGCTGCGCGATGAACTGGTACGT
>JANMEI010000405.1:0-3287 GCA_031376865.1 Acidimicrobiia bacterium
ATCATCATCGGTGCCGCGATCGGTATTGGAGTCGTTGCGGCTGGGTGTGCCGTGGACGGCGGTCGTGTTGTTGGTGCTGTGGTGGCTGGTGTCATCGGCCTCGCAAGTTCGATCGCTCGGCTTGCTTTCGATTCGATCGTGCAACGCGAGCAGCCGGTCGCCGGCCAGGGCGCTGCCTTCGCTCGATTTGAAACCCGATTCCAGTTGGCATGGGTTTTGGGAGCGCTCTTGGCCACCGCGCTCGAACCACCTCGATATGTGGGCTTGATCATCATTGCGGTTGGCATGGTTGCAGCTGTAGTGGTGGGCGTTATCGGCGAGCCAGCTCTTGAATGGATGATAAGCGTACGAGCCAAAATGGTTGCGCAGATCTTTCGCCGAAAACGACAGACCACGTAGCAACGTTTCGTCTACATGTGGTCGCGAGCGATGGTGTGATCAAATCGACGATCAGCGAAGATGGTGTCGCTATCAAATGCGGTGAGGCGCGCTTTCACGAAGAACGAGTCCGCATCGCAGGTCATCTCGATGTCAGTCTCAATTCGAACGTTCCATTCGTTACGTTGGTATGTTGCTCGACATTCGACGGTGGTTCGAGCGCTGAGCGGATTCCCATCGTTCAGGAACGATTTTCGGACTCGGCTAAACGACAACTGCGTACCGATGTCGTCGAGGATGTACTCACCGTCGTCTCGTGAGGCAACGAACTCGGTGAGATGTTCGCCGAGATGGCGAGTGATGTGCCGTGTTTCCGAGCCGGGCCGAACCACGGTAACCGGGCCGGCCAGCGCATCTTCCGGTGTGCCAAACAGATCGTCGTTTAACGGCGAGAAGTCGGTCCTGATGGGAACGTCAATATGTGAACTTGGCTCGTGAACAGTGATGGTGGCGGCAATCGGGGATGGCCAAATCATCGGCCAGTAACTGGTTGAAATCGATACTCGCAACCGGTGCCCAATCGGCAGTGTCTGGGCAATTGGTTTCATGCGCACCACGACATCGACCTGTTCGCCGGGAGTCAGCGGTTCAGGAAACTCGTGACTGTTGCGATGGGCAAGATTCAACATGCCGTAGCTCAACCGCTCCACCGTTCCGTTGGGTTGAACATCGCTCAAACGAACTGCAACAAATGCCAGCGGCTGATCACTGGATACTCGTAATCGCGCATACGGGGTGCCAACTACGTGGTGAGGTTCGGTCAGAATGTCACCGTCGTACACCAGCGAACCGGCATCGTCTATCCGCTGATCGATGGCCAGCTCCGGAGCGATTTTTCCTTGCCCGTACGCGCACCACTGGCCACCGTTCAGGCCGACAGTCTGCGGAGAAGAAATGGAGGCCCAGTTCGCGGCAAGTCCATCCGGTTCAGCGACGAGTGTTCCGTTATGGAGTGTCATCGTTTGGGCGTTTGGTTTCCACGCATCAAATCCAATCCACGATCCAGATCGTTCGGCAACGTGACTTTCCGGCACGTGTGAGTGCTGCAGAAACATTCGCATGTCGGGATCGTGTTCAACGCCGGTGTCGATGCCGCGCAGCCAGTGATCCCACCAACGTGTCGCTTCTTGCAGGAATCCGATCGCAGGGCCGGGCACACCATCTTGTGGATACTTATGACCCCACGGACCGATGATTCCTTTGCAGGGAGCGGCGAGGTTCTCCACCAGATCAAACACGGTATTCGTATACCCATCAACCCAGCCGCTGATCGACAACACGGGAACCTTGAGTGCCGAGTAGTCCTCGACAACTGAACCTTGTTTCCAATACGCATCTCGTCGCTGATGCATCAACCAATCGGAGGGTGCCAACGTTGCGTGTTCGATTCGATGGCGCCACATATCTCGCCAGGTTTCCTCGCCCACAATTGCTGGATCTGGGGGGAACCCGTTCATCGTGAAGAAGCACGCCCCCCATTCAAGGTTCTCCTCGTTCAGACACCCGCCGGTGTAGTGCGCGTCACCGTGATATCGATCAGCAGTTGAACACAACGAGATAACTGCACGTAGAGCGGGCGGCTGACGGGCGGCAATCTGCAGGCCGTTGAATCCGCCCCACGAGATACCGATCATGCCAACCGATCCGGATGACCACGGTTGGCTTGCCAACCAGGCAATCACTTCTACCGCGTCGTCTTGTTCTCGGATCACATACTCGTCTTCAATCAAACCGTCCGAGTCGCCCATGCCAGCGATATCAACACGAGCACACGCGTACCCGTGTGCCGCAAACCAACGGTGCATTCCTTCATCGCCGAGACGCGTGCCATCACGTCGTCGATACGGGATGTATTCCAAAATGACGGGCACACGTACCTGCTCATCAGCGCGAACAGTTCGCGGGAGAAACAGCCGTACGGCTAAATGACGGCCGTCAGCTAACGGGATCCACTCGGTTTCGACTTCGTCGATCAGATGGAGAACATCGATGTGCATGACCCATTCTGCTCATCTTGAACCGTGAGTGGGGATAGCCCCCAGAAGAAGTCACGTGGTACCTCCGTTGAGGTGCCGCAATGATCTCTTTACCGTGGATCCATGGAAACAACCGGTCTTCGTCCGTTCCGCTCACCTGCCTTCTGGCTGGTAGCAGCCACTGCGTGTGGGCTGTCGATTCCGACAGTGTTCGCAGCGCAATCACCCACAAGTCAGATACAGGCAACCAAAGCAGCGTTTTCTGATGTGGGTGGGGCGACCCAACCCGGATGCGCTGTTGGAGTCCGTTCGAACGGGCGTACTCAGGTCACGTTTGCGCAAGGACAATCTCGAATAGGAAGTGGTGCTCCTCTCAGTGCGGAAACCGTCTTCGACGTCGGTTCAGTTTCGAAGCAGTTCACCGCCGCAAGCATTCAGCTGTTGGTGGGTGATGGTCGAATCAAACTGTCCGATAGTGCCCGCACGTTTGTGCCCCAGTTACCGGCGTTTGCCAAAGGCATCACCATCGAACAACTGTTACGTCACACAGGTGGCCTACCTGACTACAACCGCGGGCTGTTCGAAGCAGGTAACGATCCGGCAGATACGGTGGACACCAAACAGGCCTTGGATTGGGTTGGATCGCTGACAAAGACGGAATTCGCGCCCGGAACTAAGTATGCATATAGCAACACCGGCTACTTCATCCTTGGCCAAATCGTTGAACAGGTGAGCAAGAAATCGTTAGCCGAGTTCGCTGTCCAGCGCATCTTCTCGCCGTTAAAGATGTCGGACACCCGTTATCAGACGCGCCACGATGAAATCATCCCTAACCGAGCAAGTGGCTACAAGGTGTCCGTAGATGGACAGGTA
>JANMEI010000424.1:0-5356 GCA_031376865.1 Acidimicrobiia bacterium
GCGGGTAGCGTCGATGAGCCGAGCATTCGGCTCATCGACGTTATGTACCCATTGCTCGCCGCCGGGCGAGCCGTAGGTGACAGTCGCTCGTTCAACCAGTCGTGCTCGCCTCACGTCGGGATCACTGTCGATGTACCAACACAGCGCAAGGTTTTGCCGAACCGCTTCCCACCCTCCGCTTTCCAGCAGCAGGTAATTGCCTTCAACGATAACGCCGCGGATGTGGGGCGCGATGACCGCTTCAGCCGCGATCGATTCTTCCATTTCTCGATGGAAGACAGGTATGTACACAGATGAACTTGTTTCGACAAGGATCCGTTGCAGGGTGTTGGCAAACCCAGCAACATCAAAGGTATCGTATGCGCCTTTACGATCTCGCCGTTCAAGATGGCGAAGTACTTGGTTTGAAAGATGAAATCCGTCCATGCCAAGGACGGCCCAGACATCGCCATCGCGGTCGTTGAGTTCGTCACACAACGCTGTGGCCACCGTGCTCTTTCCACCGCCCGGTGGGCCGACGAGTCCGAGAAGGAAACGAAAGTCACCGGGGCCGGGAATCAGCTCGACAAGCTCAGCGAGCGTGACGGCACCGGCAGACGAAGAACTACTCACGGATGTTGAATTACTGCTCGACTGTTTTTGCGCCGGTCATGATTGCCACTGCGTCAGACATGGTGGTCTGCTTTGGATCAACCACAGCAACGCGGCGACCGAGCCGTTGAATGTGAATGCGATCGGCGACCTCAAACACATGCGGCATGTTGTGGCTGATCAAAATCACCGGCATCCCTTTGGAGCGAAGGTCGCGAATCATGTTCAACACCAATCCGGACTCTTTCACGCCGAGCGCAGCAGTCGGTTCGTCGAGGATGATCACTTTGCTGCCGAATGCTCCAGCGCGAGCCACCGCCACTGCTTGACGTTGACCACCGGACAGGCTTTCCACTGGTTGGGTGATGTCTTGCAACGTACCGATGCCCAATTCGTCAAGCGCTCGGCGCGCTTCACGTCGCATGCCGGACTTATCGAGTATTCGAAACACCGAACCGAGCGGTCCCTTCATTCGCTTCTCGCGACCCAAGAACAAGTTGGTGGCAATGTCGAGCGCGGGCGCCACGGCCAACGTTTGATACACCGATTCAATGCCGGCTACCCGGGCATCGTTGGGCCGTTTGAAATTGACAACCTGGCCGTCGAGTTCGATCGTGCCAGCGTCGGGAACCATAGCTCCGGATAGGCACTTGATGAGCGAGGATTTGCCGGCGCCGTTGTCGCCAATGACAGCTAATACTTCGCCGGGGTACAGCTCAAGGTTTGCATCTTCAAGAGCGGTGACGCGGCCGAACCTTTTGGTGAGGCCTTTCGCAACCAGCATCGGCTCGGATTCGGGTCGAATCAGGACCTCCGAAGAAACCAGGCTCGGGCCCTTCGGACTCGCTCCGCTCGCCACTCGTCCATCGCTCATTTGCCGACCTTTCGGATCCATTGGTCAAGGGCAACGGCAGTGAGAATGAGTCCACCAATTGCAAAATTTTTCCACTGTTGATCAACCTTAAAGAGCGACAGCCCTTTGTCGAAAACTGCCACGATCGCTGCGCCAATCAGGGTGCCCATGATGCGTCCGCGTCCGCCGAATACGCTGGTGCCACCGATCACGACGGCGGTGATCGATTCCAGGTTGACGTCAGCAGCGGCGTTGGAGCTGGCCGACCCTGACCGCCCGAGTTGTACCCAGGCGCCTATTGCATAAATCAACCCAGCAACCATGTAAACACTCAACAAGACACGGTTGACGTTGATGCCAGCGAGCCGCGCTGCTTCTTTGTCGTTGCCTGTTGCGTACACGTGCTTTCCCCATGCGGTGTTGGCCAGCACGAAGGCCATGACGGCATACAACACAAGGGCGACAACTACGCCGTAGTTGATTGGGATCTTGGTGAACGGGATTTTGAATGCATACTTATCACCGGTCCACAGCAACATGCCGGGCATGTCAGAGCCAGAGGTAGTTTGTGCCTTGCTGTACACCAGGCCAACCGCAGCAAACATGTAAAACGTGCCGAGCGTGATGATGAACGGCGGCAACGAAATCTTGGTGACCAGGAAGCCATGGAACGCGCCAAGCGCCAAGCCCACCAGTGCTCCGACAATCAGCGCGATGGGTCCGGGCACGCCTTGGTCAGCGACCAGTTTCGCCATGATCAAATGCACGAGGATCATCGATGACCCAACCGAGAGATCAACGCCCGAGGTCAAGATGACCAGGGTTTGGCCAACAGCCAACGTCGCCATGACCGCATAGGCCTGCATGTTGGTACCGATGGTTTGACCACTACGAAACGACTGTCCGCAACTAATCGGTCCGCAGGTCTTGCTGTTGAAGAACCCAAAGACAATGAACGCCAGCCCAAGAACGATGACCGGGCTGATGACGGGAAAACGATGTAGCCAATGCTGCATGGTGGCAACAGGGCCACGCTTGTGTTCAAAAGCATCAGATGCGTCTGGCGCGCTGATGTCGTCTGTTAGAGATGACGCGGTGGTCATGTAGTTCCCCTCAAGTGATGGTGCCGCAGTTTGTTTAACAGAAAAAGCAGTCGGCCAACAGAAAAAGCGGTGGGTCAGCTGAGCTGACTCACCGCTTTTTCAAAAAGAAACTGACCCCGAGGTGACAAACCGCGGGTTTAGTCAGGTGGTGCTAGATCAGCCCCAGCAAATCTTCTGGCCCTCGGCCACTGAGATGCTTGCAACGCCATCAACTGGCTTGTCGGTGACCAGCGCAACGCCGGTATTAAAGAAGGTCAAGCCATCAGAGACGGCTGGCTTTTCGCCACCTTCAGCAAGCTTCTTGATTGCCTGCATACCAAGTGAAGCCATCTTGCCTGGGTACTGCTGTGCGGTTGCACCGATGACGCCGGAAGCAACAAGCTCGAGGCCTGGCTTGCAACCACCGTCAACGGACACGATGATAACGCCAGCTTCTTTGCCTGCCGCCTTGAGCACGTCGTATGCGCCCTGAGCGGCTGGCTCGTTGATGGTGTACACCACGTTGATGTCTGGGTTAGCGGCGAGGCAGGTTTCCATTGCCTTCTTGCCACCGTCGGCGTTGCCGTTGGTTGGCTCGTGGCAGACAACTTCGTAGTCGCCACCGGAGTACTTGCCGGTCTTTGGCTCTTTGCCGTTGCCTGAGGTGTCTTCCTTTTCGACGATGCCCATGCCGTTCAGGAAGCCCTGATCGCGGCCGGTGTCAACTGAAACAACCTTGTCGGTGAAGAGGTCAAGCATGGCAATGGTTGCCTTCTTGCCCTTGACCTGGCCGGCTGCCCACTGGCCGATGAGCTGGCCTGCGTTGTAGTTGTCGGTTGCGAACGTGATGTCGACCGAGCTGGCTGGGTCTGGTGGTGTGTCGAGTGCGATCACGAGGAGGCCAGCAGCACGGGCCTTTTCGAGGGCAGGGACGACGTCGTTGGTGGAAGGGGTGATCAAGATGCCCTTGTCGCCACGTGAGACGGCGTCTTCGATTGCCTTGATCTGGGTAGCGACGTCGCCGTCATCTTTGCCAGCAGCAACGGTGAGCTTGATGCCCGACGCGGTTGCTTCTGCTTCTGCGTCCTTAGCCATCGATACGAAGAACGGGTTCGACGTGTTCTTGAGGATCAGCGAAACGCCAATCTCGCCGCCAGCTGCTGCTGGAGCAGCAACGGTGGTTTCGGCGGCAGCTGCAGGAGCTTCGGTTGCCGGTGCTTCTTCAGCAGGTGCTTCGGTTGCTGGTGCTTCTTCAGCTGCAGGAGCCTCGGTTGCTGGCGCTTCTTCAGCGGCGACAGTGGTGTCGGCTGACTTGGTGGTGGAGCTTCCGCATGCCGTGGCAACAAGTGCCAGCGACACGAAACCGGCTGCAAGGAACCGGCGAGTGGTGGACAAACGCATTGTGTGGACCCCCAAAGGTCGTTGATGAACGGTGGCACCTTAACCCAGGACAACGCAAAGTAAACGCTCACGGATACAATAAACGCACACGAAACGCACAAATCTGGCTGGAGGATTGCCCAGATGTCGTGAGCTAGGGGGTTTGGTCGGGTGCAGTTCTGCGTCGGCTCAGTGACAACATCACTGCCACCCATAGGGCGAAAATACCTAGACGCCAAAGCCACAGGTTGAGCTTCAGGCGTCGCAACGGGCCCGCAGCTGCGGCTTCGGCCTTTTTCGCGGCGGCCGGAAGCTTCTCGATGGCGACCCGTCCTTTGTCGACCGACGCCTTGGTTGCCCGTAGATCTTGCCGCACCGTGTCGAGTGATTCCTTGGTGTCATCCAATGATTTGGCGGTTGCTCGAAGGTTGGTGGCAATGCCGTCGAGTTCTTTGGGAAGCGGCTTCAGACTTTTGGCCAACGCATCGAGGTCTTGCTTTGCTCCTTTGTTGCCAGACAGGCCTTCAACGAACCCAACAATGGGGGCCAGCTTTTCAGCTGTTTTGCCGGTACTTTCGAGCGCGGTTCCGACGCTTCCGTTTGCTGCTTCGGCGACACTATTCGCTGCGTTGGACGAATCGCTAGCCAACGTTTGCGCGTTGCCGGCCAATTGATCGACCGAGGTAATCAACGTGCCGAGGCCTTTCGACAATTCGTCAACGGAGGCAGCTGCTTCGGCTGATACCTGACTGACCTCAACCGCGGCGCCGAGACCGTCAGCAATTGCCGAGAACGTGCGCTCCACCAGCACCCAGCTCAATATGGCAGCAATGGTGAACGCGATCATGGAAACGCGGGTGCGGGTCATGCCCCACTCTTTACTCCAGACTAAGAATGCCGTGCTCCAAACTGAGAATAAAATCGAACTGGTCTTGCGTTACCGGCATCACGGATAGCCGGTTCGCTTTTCGCAGCAACGCAAAGTCGTTGCCGCCCAGCCGATCTGTATGTTCACGTATTTCTTGCAACGGAATGAAACGAGCCAGCGTCCGTTCGTGCTTGACCCACCGACCCAACCAGCGCGGATCAGCGGGATCAGACTTGGGGTCGTAATAATGATTCGTTGGATCGAACTGCGCTGGGTCAACTTCGGGTTCGCTGTCAATGACTGCGATCCCTGACACTCCGGGCGGAGTACACGACGAGTGGTAATACAGAAACCGATCGCCGATGCTCATGTCGTCACGAAGCATTCGCCTTGCCTGTTACCCGCGGATGCCGTCCCAAAAGGCGCGCTTACCTGGCGAGGCTTCCAGCATCTGAACCGATAACTCTTCCGGTTCGTTTTTCATCAACCACAGGCCGCTCATCGGTTTTCCTCTGGCTAGGGATTTACTAAGTGGGCATGCGTACGCGCTACTTCGACGGCGGCAGCGTGAGCAATTTCAGC
>JANMEI010000469.1:0-4904 GCA_031376865.1 Acidimicrobiia bacterium
GCGGTTTGGTGTCGAGTTGATCAGCCAGTTTTAAGAAGCGTGCATACACATCGGCATCGTTGAACTCGCAACCCTTTTCTTTCTGACACCAGGTGATCCAGTTGTCAAACGCTTTGTTGAAGCCACCCCACTGCACGATGGTCGCTTGGTTTCCGGTTGTCTCAGGCAGGAAAGCACCATCGAGGACCATGTTGCCTACGTTGTCGGGGAATGCCGATGCGTAGGTTGCGCCTAAGTATGAGCCGTAGCTGACCCCATAGTATGTGAGCTTGGTATCGCCGAGAGCGGCTCGGATCGCATCCATGTCTTGTACGACGCGAAGTGTGGAGAACAGGTCGATGTCTGGATACTTGGCCAAGCATTCGTTTTCAAGATTGAATTTCTCGCCTTCGGCGCGTTCTGCGGCATCCTCGGGGGTGGGGTCTAAGTCCAGTGATTGGTCCTGAAATGAGTCCGTTACGCAGTCGATAGGCATTGACTCGCCGGTGCCGCGAGCATCAAATCCAATGATGTCGTACGCCTCAGTGATTTCTTTGGGCATCCGGTTGGCAACCGAACTGGCATAGGTGATGCCCGATCCACCGGGACCGCCCGGGTTGACCAACATCGAGCCGCGTGCCTTTGCGCCCTTTGCTTTTACTTTGCTCAGGACTAGATCGAAGGTCTTTCCATCGGGAGCGGCATGATCCAATGGCATCTTGATCACTGCACATTGGAGCTTGATCGACGCTGCTTGTTTGTTGGTGCACGTTCCCCAAACGGGAGCTGCAACTTTGGCCACCGGAAGTTTCCCAATCGGGACGAGCGGGTCACCGCTTTCGATGTCACCGCTTTCGATGGGCGTCGATGGGTCAATGGCAGCAGTGGAGACCGCTCCCGATGTCGCAGAAGTTTCTGGTGGCGCAGATGTTTCTGATGGCGCAACCGTCGATGGCGCAGCGACAGTGGCGGCCGAGCCCTCGGTTGTGCCTTCGGTTGTGCCCTGGGCACCCGAAGCGACAGTGGTCTCGGCGCCATCTGTTTTGGATGTGGTGCAACCTGCACCAACCAGACCAACAACGACAATGAACGCGACGCAGGGAAAGTTCCGTAAACGCATCTCTACAGTTTGCCGCGCATAAGCCGCCTAGTCGGACTCTTCCGGGCGGGAAGAGGCAGCTCCTGTGTGCTCGGGCAGCATGAGTTGGACGAGCGCGCCGCCACCCGGGGCGTTGCTGGCGTGCACCGAGCCCCCGAGGCGGCGCACCGTATCGGCAACGATGGACAGTCCTAATCCCGAGCCCGGCAGGCTGCGAGCATCATCCGCTCGGTAAAATCGATCAAACACTCGATCAGAATCTCCGGGGGCAAAACCAGGTCCGTGGTCGCGCACCGTCAGGGTGCCGTTGGTTACGTTGACAACTACCGGCTTCGTTGAGCTGTCAAATTTCACTGCGTTGCCCAAGAGGTTCGTCATGACCCGAGCGAGGGCGATAGGCCCCGCCACGACGCACGAGTCGTCGCCGGTAACCCCGACAATGCGACCGGTGCGGCGACGAACACTCACGGCGCAGCTTTCTGCAACATCTTTCAGCCCAATGACTTCGGATTCTTCGCCGGTCGAGTTAGCTGTTGCGTGTTCGACGAGTTCGTCAACGAGGTGAACGAGCTCTTCAACTTCAGATTGCACATCGGCCACGAGGCGCTGGCGATCCTCGATCGGCAATCGATCGAGTTTAGGGAGTACGGCAAGGTTGGTTCGTAACGAGGTCAGTGGAGTTCGAAGCTCATGGCTCGCATCTTCCACTAACCGTTGTTGCTGCTCCCGAGATGAACTCAGCGCGCGTACCAAATGGTCGACCGCGGTAGCAACCTTTGCTGTCTCGTCGTTGCCAGTTGTCTGAAGCGGCTCCGGAAGCGAGAGATTAGCGGTGGTTGCCATTTTGGTCACCACTCGCTCGAGGTGCTGTAAGCGCCTCGTTGCCTGACCCGCTAACAGCCACGCAGCGAGGGCGGCAACAACGCTGGTGCCGGCGACCAGTGCGACGAAGCGCCGCAGCAAATCTCGCATCACGAGTTGTGACTCCGATACGTCGCGGGCCACCTGCACCGCACCTTCACCGGGAACACCAATGGTTCTGATTCGGTAGTACGACGTATCAATGCGAGCAACCCGAACCGATACCAACAGCGATGGCGCCGCAGCAATTCGTAGGTCTTCGTCGTTGACCGGGATGGTCACGTTTGGTTGTTGGGTGACGACGCCCGCGGTGTCTAACCACTGTGTAGCGATCAGCTCGTCTCCGGGGCCCCGATCTCGGCGTGGTCGCTGCCGACGATCTCCGGGACCGGGCGGTGGAGCGTCGAAACTGCGACCCGCATCAGCCACATCGGCCACATCATCGTCATCGACGTATCGATCGAGTTTTGCTCCGTGTCGTGCCATGGAAACAGCCAGACGATTGCCCGTGTTGCGCAACGATTCGTCAACGGCTCGGTCAAGGCGTTGAGACGTTGACCGATAGCTGACCGTCGTCGCAAATACTGTTGCTGCCGCAGCAACAACAGCAACGGTAAGTGCGAAGCGAACTCGTAAGTTCATTGGTTATATCCGTGCAACATAACCAATACCGCGAACCGTATGAATCAGACGGCCCGCTCCGCCTTCTTCGGTTTTGCGACGCAAGTAACCTATGTACACAGCCAAGTTTTTAGAATCAGGGCCGAAGTCATACCCCCAAATTCGTTCGTAAATGGTGGAGTGATCCAGCACAACTCCTGCATTAATGATCAGCAACTCCAGCAAGTCAAACTCTGTTTTCGACAACTCGATGGACGTCGAGCCCCGAGTGCATCGGCGTCCCGCGAGGTCCAAAACAAGATCGCCGAGCATGAGGGATTTCTCGTTGGTGTCGTCAACTCGAAAGCGGCGTGCAAGTGCACGAATACGGGCGAGTAACTCGTCAAGGACAAACGGTTTGGGAAGGTAGTCATCGGCTCCGGCATCGAGACCCGACACTCGATCCGACGTTTCCGATCGAGCAGTCACCATCATGATCGGAGTTTTGTCGCCCCGTGCTCGCAAGCGTCGGCAAGCCGTTAGGCCATCGAGGGTAGGCATCATGACGTCCAGCATGATCACATCGACGGTGTTCTCGGCGAGATACGTGAGTGCTTCTGCACCGTCCTTGCACGCAATGACCTGATAGCCATCCAGCGATAGGGCCCGTTGCAGCGACTCGCGAACGGCTCGGTCGTCTTCGGCCAACAAGACCGTGGTCGATGTCATGTAGCCAGTGTGCCCTTCAGTGAATTGCTTTGGAAGGAATCGGACTCGATTCTCATCACCTTCCTCCGTCACCCTTACCGATCCCTTACGTTATCGCCACAAGATGACGGGATGACTCGTCGAACGATCCTGGCCGTTGCGACCATTGCGGCGGTTGCTGCCCTTGGTGTTGTAGCGATCCAAAGCAGCTCTGCTGGGGCCGCTGATGCAACCCCCACAACGGTTCGCGCGGTCAAACCCGATGACAACACGAGGCCAGCGAAAGGCGACAAAAGGGGACCACGTCGCGGGCCAGCGGGCGACCTGCTTGCTCCCGCCGCGACAGCGCTCGGTATCACCGTTACAGATTTGGCGAAGGAACTGCAGGCGGGCAAGAGCATTGCCGACGTGGCTGCGGCAAAGGGGGTGGCGGTTGACAAGGTGGTCGACGCAATCCAGGCGGCTAGGAGACCACAAATTGTCTCGATGGTGAATGCCAAAGGATTTGCTCCTGGCGGTCCTGGCGGTCCCGGCGGTCCCGGCGGTCCCGGCGGTTCTGGCGGCCGAGACGACGATGACGACGACGACAATGGCAGGAAAAACGGTGCAAAGTCGAACGTGGACAAAGAGAAGCTGAAAGCTTGCATGACGGCAAAGGGAATTGATCCAGCTCAAGTTCCGGCCGATGAGGCTGCCAAGCAAGCGAAGGCGAAGGCACTCCGAGAGTGCATCAAGTCAACAAAGTCCTGACTCGACCCTCACGGGCCTTCCCTAGTCTCCCCAGTTGACCGATGACGAAATGGTGGCCGGGTCTTGCCCGGCTGTCCAACTCGACACGGCAAAGGACCACTCGTAATGTCCAGCCCCAATACGGTAAGCAGGCAACGTATCGGGCCCGCATGACCCCGTTCCCACCCCGCGGACCCGGTGATCGATTGACACGATGGTCTTCGCCCGTGGAATGAGATTGTTGGAAGTTTCGGTGTCGGACAGCTCAGCATCGTCGTAGTGGCGAGCCGAGAAACTGAACAACCGCATGCCCGGATGAGCGGTAAACACCAGCCCCACGCGGCCGTTATGCACATGAGCCCATCGAGTCGCCTCGTGGCGACCATGATCTTGCGGGTGAATGTACGGCACGTACTGGTCAGACACCGTTGACTTCCAGCGCGCAACGGTGCCGGCCGATCGTCTGTCGGCATACGTTTCGAGTGGGCCAAGGCCAAACCACTCGAGCTGCTCCAGATCGGTCAGGCTGAACACCGTCCCGAGACGAGGCAGATCGCCAAGCTCGGTAGGAACCTCAGCGCGGTAACGAAACACAATCGCGCCATCTTCAGTGATGGTCCGTTGCTCATCAACCGTTACCGACGCGCCGCTGCTGCCAGTTGGCGTGAGCACCGACGTCGTGGACACCAACAAACCTTCGGCACCCGGGGGGGCGAGGCGCGACACCTCGCTCACTGTTCGAAGAGCGGCGTCTCGTAAACCCCATGAAGTCCACGTGCGGCCAATACCAGGAAGACCCAATTGGCCTTCGGGAACGCCGTCGTTGTCGATTCGGGCCCGCCAGATCCGTACCTCGGGTGGCGACTGGAGCACCGCCTCACCTTGGATGTGGATGCTCTGCAGCGCCCCTTTCGCAGTATGTCGCATC
>JANMEI010000521.1:0-4538 GCA_031376865.1 Acidimicrobiia bacterium
GTGCCGACGATGACGATGCTGGTGTCACTGGATGCGGCCAGGTCGATGGCATCCTTCATCAGGTCGCCTTGCACGGGGCCAGTGCACCGATGTTGAATGCAGCAAACATGCCAGAGCCGGCGATGTCGTATTCCACATGTAGGTCGTATGTCTTTCCTTCTTCCAACTCGATGGTGCCAATTCGTTCAGCCTTGCCGATGCCGAAGTACGAGTGGCCGGCTGGTGCGTCGGCATTGTTCAGCACTTCTTCGCCGTTGATCAAGATGCGCAAATTGCCGACCGAGGTGGCCCCAAATGACCAAGCACCCGTGACGTTCGGTGTGAACGTGGTGGCGGCCAAGCACCCGAACGTGTCGAGTGGAACTGTTGGGGCCGGTGCCATCATCCACATCACCTTGAGACCGCGACCTGATTCAGTATGGGTTGGTTTCGCCCCTGCGATATACGATGCAATACCATCTGCATACATATCGAAAGTGATGGGGCCCATCAGAGAACGATCCGGAGCAGGCAGCGTGCGATGTGTGAGGCAACCATGCGCGAAGTTGAGCGAATCTCCTACTCGATCCTTCAGCGCTTTCAACGGCGACGACCAATGCACGGCGTTGACGAAGGCCGAACCGCCGCCCATGATTTGTCCGGGATTGGCATTGGGGCCGATCACTGCAACTTTGCCGAGGGCGTCGGTTTGCAGCGGCAAAACGTTGTCACGGTTAGACAACAACGTCATCGATGCGGCTGCTGCAGTGCGAAGAAGTACACGATCGGCAGGTTCATCGCGGGTGGTCTCGATTGATGGTCCGCCGTCATCCCATGCACCGAGACGATCAAGCAACGACAGCATTCGGTGTGCGGCTGGTCGCAGTTCTTCGATGGAAAGTTGTCCCGCTTCGACGGCTTGAACCAACTTGGCGCCGCGTTGTTGTGGCGGGCCAGGCATCTCAAGATCAAGACCCGATTGAATTCCTTCGACCGTTGAGTGCAGGCCAAACCAGTCACTCATCACGATGCCGTCGAACCCCCACTCGTCGCGCAGAATGTCGGTGATCAGTTCTTTGGAGTCAGCACAATACGGACCGTTCAGGCGGTTGTAGGCCGTCATCAACGCAAGGGCACCGGCCTCCTTCACGACCGCTTCAAAAGGGGCCAGGTACAGCTCGCGCAGTGTTGCCTCGGGGATCTGCGAATCGACCGTCATGCGTTCAAACTCAGTGTCGTTACCCACGAAATGCTTGGCACACGCCGCAACGCCTTCTGCTTGCACACCTTTCACATATGCCACCGCAATTCGAGACGTCAGGTGAGGATCTTCACTCATACATTCGAAGTTCCGTCCGCCAACCGGCGTGCGATGAAGGTTGATAGTCGGTGCAAGCAGCACCCGAGCACCCTTGGAACGAGTCTCGATACCTAGAAGGTGTCCGATCTGTTCGACCAGGGCAGTATCGAATGAGGCCGCCAAAGCAGTGCCGCATGGGACATTGACAGAAGCGATGCCCGTGAACGACGTTCCGCGGGCGCCGGCGGGGCCGTCGGTGACGCGCATTTCTGGAATGCCCAGCCGTTCGACACCAGTGGTATGCCACACATCTGAACCGCCTAGCAACCCGGCAAGCTCTTCCAGGGTGAGTTGGTCAAGGATGGCATCGATTTCGGCAGCGCTACGAGACATGACGAGGAATGTAGTCGGCGCTGGAGAAGGCAACGTTCGACAACCCACTAGGTTCGATGCCATGACTGACACCTGGATGATGCCGGCCGAAACCGACCCACACGAACGAACGCTGATGTGTTGGCCATCACGGCCCCAAATCTGGGAAAACCGCCTGCGTGAAGCGCAGCTTGACTACGCCGAAATTGCCCAGGCCATCAGTGAGTTTGAACCAGTCACGATGATTTGTCGGCCGGGAGCCGCAGAACTCGCCGCTGACCTGTGTGGCACCACCATTGATATCGTCGAAATAGCAATCGACGATTCATGGTGTCGAGATTCGGGGCCGATTTACGTGACGAATCAGAAAGGTCGACGCCAAGTCGTTGACTTCGAGTTCAATGCGTGGGGCGAAAAGTTTTATCCGTACACAGACGATGCCAAATTGGTTGAGCGTTGGGCTGCGTACGCCGGTCACGACCGTTCCGTGTTTGACATGGTGTTGGAAGGAGGAGCGTTGGCTGTTGATGGTCATGGCACCCTGGTCACCACGCAACAAACCCTGATGCACCCAAACCGCAACCCCGACATGACCCGCGCCGAGATGGAAGACATCCTGCACGAAGCGCTCGGCATCACCACGGTGATTTGGCTTCCCTACGGGCTGTCGCTTGATGACGACACCGATGGCCACGTCGACAATGTCGCGGCGTTTGCCGCGCCTGCTCACTTGGTGATGCAGGGCTGTTCTGACACCGAAGAAGATGATTGGTTGCGGATGGAGACCAATCGACGGTGGGCTCAAGGTGCCCGTGACGCAACGGGTGAAGCCATAAGCGTGCTGAGCATTCCCGTGTTGCCCTTTGTTGAGGTCAACGATGATCGCCTGTGTGTTCCGTATCTCAACTTCTATGTTGGCAATGGGGCAGTGTTTGTACCCGTCACGGGACATAAAGCTGACAGTGACATGTTGGCGTTGATTGGCACGGCGTACCCCGATCGCAAGGTGGTTCCTATTCCGGGCACCACCCTTGCCCTGGGTGGGGGCGGACCGCATTGCATCACCCAGCAAATCCCTGCGCTTGGATAACCGAACCGGGCAACGCAACAATTGTTCAACGATTGGAAAGTAAACCTGCCTAAAGTGCTGAGATGAAAGCCAGCGCAGATGTGGTTGTTATTGGTGGGGGTTCGGCCGGAGCGGTCGTGACTGCTCGTCTGGCCGAGGCCGGTGTCAACGTGGTGCTGCTTGAGGCCGGACCCGATTACGGCAAGTTTGGATCGGGAAAGTGGCCAGCCGATCTACTCGACGCTCATGCACTTGCTACGTCACATGACTGGGGTTACGGATCGGGACTGGTTGACGGCCGCGAACCGTGGACTTTCGAGCGGGCGAAAGTCATCGGCGGCTGCTCATCGCACAATGGCGCCATTGCTGCAGTTGGCCACGCGTCTGACTACGACGGATGGGCGATGCCCGAGTGGAGCACTGACTCGCTGCGACCGTTGTTTGCCACTGCGCTCCAGAAGATGCGGGTTCGTACGTATACAAACGATGAGGCAGGCCCATTTCATGCCCGATGTTTGGAAGCGGCCGCAGGCACCGGGTGGACAATCGCTTCAGATCTGTGCGACCTCGACGTCAACACCAGTTTCGGATTAGAGACGGTCAACATTGTCGACCGAGTTCGTTGGAATACAGGGTTCGCTTATCTCGACGAAGTCCGTGAACGTCCGAACCTGTCCATCACTGACATGGTTGTGGTCGACAGGGTGGTACATCGAACCGATGGGGTCACCGTGATTGCCTGGCGATACGGTCAGCCCGTCACCATTGATGCTGCTCATGTCGTCTTGGCCGCCGGCGTGTATGGAACTCCGGCCATCTTGCAACGCTCTGGTATCGGCGATGCCGACCGATTGCGGGCGGTTGGGGTTACTCCAGTGCACCAGTTGTCTGGGGTCGGAGCCAACTTGCACGATCATCCAATGGTGGGGGTCGATCGTGCTGTTGGTCCGCAACTGACGGAGTGGCTCACTGAAGCTGCCGCTCGCGGTGCTCTGCCGGAAGAACAAACACTGGGCAAGGCGTGTTCCTCGTTGGCGACCGATGGAATTTTTGATCTGCACCTGTTTCCGGTGTGTGCGTCTACCCAAACAACGTTGACCAACGGACGCGCCGCTGTTGAGGTCTGTTCGATGACACCTCGTAGTCGTGGCCGAGTCGACATCGTGTCAGCCGATCGAGCAGCGGCTCCACGGATCGACCATGCATATCTGTCTGATGCTGACGGTCACGATCTTCAGGTGATTCGCGATGGCTTGGTCATGGCAAACGACCTGTTGAACCATTCATCGCTGGCGTCGGTGTTAGGCGAACCCGTCACGAAGTTGGAAACTGATGACGACATCCGCCGTGCTGTTGCGCACTATTACCATCCGGTTGGAACCTGTCGTATGGGTACTGATGAGCTTGCCGTCTGCGATGCCAAGGGCGGCGTACGCGGCCTCAGCAACTTGACCGTGGCTGATGTGTCGTTGATGCCGCAGATCCCGCGAGCCAATACCAACATTCCCGCGGTGGTGTTGGGCGAACGAATTGCGTCGTATGTGGTCGCCCGTCGTTAGAGAGGCAGCGGTCCCTGATGCGCCAGCCGTAGTTGCATTGCAACGAGAGGTACATCCGTATCTGGTGAGGGGAATCGCATCGACTGCGCAACTCATCCGACACCCACCGGTAGGCAAAGACTGGAAGGCGTTCGTTGCTGAGGTCGATGGCCAGGTGGTGGGTTGGGTTTCGGCATCGCGGAACTCAGCGGTGCCGGGCAATCAGATGGGTCAAATCTCGTTGCTCCAAGTGAAACCGGACAAGCAGGGGCAAGGCATC
>JANMEI010000530.1:0-3298 GCA_031376865.1 Acidimicrobiia bacterium
GAAATGATCGAGCGGCTCGTACTAGGAACCGCCCGACGTACTACCTTTTCAGTTGTGATGAGTGGCAACGGCGGCTGGTAACAGCTTGTTGAGTGGGTTGGTGCGTCATGTGCTTCCCCCCTCACTTTCATCACAACTGAATAGGTAGTACGTCGGGCGGTTCCTAGTACGAGCCGCTCGATCATTTCCATCGGAGGTTTGGTTCTGCTGCTTCATCCACAGCTTCGATGAACTGTGTTGTTCTCACCCTCAGTGGTGAAACGGGCTACACCATGTGGGTTCTCATGATGAGCTCGGCTGGATGGCGATCCACGGGCGATCGCCCCGGTAGCGTTTGTCCCGACCATGCGAGGCTCTGGCAACAGTTACCGGCGATTTCTCACCGCCACCACTGTCTCTGCGGTGGGCGACGGTCTTTTGGTGACGGGTTTGCCTCTTTTGGCCAGGCAGGCCACCAGCAGCGCGTTTCTGGTTTCAGCGGTGTTTGCCGCCGGACGAGTGCCATGGACGGCGGCGTTACTCTTCGGGTCGTTCGCCGACAGACGCGACGCCCGCAAGGTGATGATCCTGGCCGACCTTGGGCGAGCAGGATTGCTTGCGGCACTTGGGCTGGTGCTCGTGCTCACTGACCGCAATGTGCCGATTGTTCCGATCATCGTGCTGGCCGGCTTACTTGCCGTTGGGCAGATCGTGTTCTTTGCTGCCAGTCAACGAGCGGTGCCGGTGTTGGTTTCCTCTGAAGGGCTTGAACAAGCCAACAGTTCGTTCGCTACGTTGACGACCGCTGGTGAGCAGTTCGTTGGCCCGCAGTTAGGCGCAGTGTTTTTAACCGGTGGCGTGATCCCGGTGTTGGGTGATGCAGTGAGTTTCGCTGGATCCGCAGTGCTGCTTCGAGGGCTACCTCCGATCCCGCCCATCCAAGTGACGACCACCCTTCGTCGAGATGTAATCCAGGGCTGGCGGTTTTTTCGAAACTCTCGGATTGTGCTGTTCATAAGCGCGCTGATGACCTTGGTGACTTGCATTAGCGCTGGAGCACTTGCCACTGAAGTAATTTTGGTGCAAGACACACTTGGCAAATCGAAGTGGTGGTTTGGAGTTTTTACCGCTGTACTTGCCGTGGGCGCAATGCTGGGCAGTTGGGCAGCGCCACGGGTGATCAAGTTTTTGGGGGTCTCATCGTCCACGATGGCGATACTCATGACTGGCTTGGCGTATCTCATGGTGGCCGGTCAACGATCGGTGATCGCAGTGTTTGCGGCCATGTTCTTGCAGCAGGCTGCAACGATGGTTGCAGTGGTGGCGACGGTATCTATTCGGCAGCGCGTTATTCCAGATCATCTGCGCGGTCGAGTCATTTCGCTCAGTCGTTCGTTCGCATACGGTTCGCAAGTACTCGGTGGTCTGGGTGGTGGGTGGATTGCCGAACGCCACGGCACCGACCCCTTGTTCATCATTATCGGCGTGGCAACCGTGCTGGTATCCCTCGCAACAGCCCGTCCGCTGCAACGCCTCCTGCGCGCCAACGCCGCCGTTATCCCCCGATAAGTCACCGGGATAATTGTTGTCAAAGTCGCTCTGAGAGCGACTTTGCCCACTATTTCGCACCGGCTTGGGCACCGTTGGCATGGGTATTTTCGCTGTGACGTCAGGTTTATGAGGAGCAGTCTCATCTTTTTTGTTGAGATCCGCGCGGTGCCCGGCCATAGTGAGGGATCGGCTTTGGCGAAAGGTTTTTGATGTCTCTCTCTCTCTCTCTCTCTCTCTCAGTGTAGGGGTTTGAGTCTGATTGTTTGTTCGGCGTTGGTCGCTGCTGGTTGGGTGGGTGTCAAGGCGGTTGCGCAGACTGCTGTCGCAGTACCGTTCCGGGCGGCGGTTTTGGCGACAGCCCCGACTGGGTATTGGTCGTTGGATGGTGGATCGGGTGCTGATTTGATGGGCGCGAATCCGTTGACCCGTGGTGGTGGCGTTGCTGTTGATTCTCCGTTTGGTGGTGGTGTTGCGGTTGGGACCGGTCAGGGTGTGGGTGCGTTCAATTTGACGCGAACGTATGGGACGTCGACGGCGGTCTGGGCGAAGTTTTCGTCTGCTGGTACGTATCAGACGGGGAACATTTTTGAGGGCTACGGGTGGGCGTGGCAGCTGGCTGGTGATGGCAAGTTCGGTATTTTCATTATGCGGACGGAGTATGACACTGCGGTTGCGTATTTCAATTTTCCTTATTCGGTTCATGATGATCGGTGGCATCATTTTGCTGTGCTGAACGATGTTGGTTCTGCTCGGGCGTATTTGGATGGTCAGTTGTTAACCACGATGGATGTCACGTATGGCGGGCCACCGAAGTTCACTCAGCAGGTTCATAGTTTCGGGTTGAATGGAAGTGTTCATGGTGCAGGGGTGTTTGATGAGCCAGCGGTGTGGAATCGTGCGATTACTTCGGCTGAGGTTGCGTCGATGTATGCGGCGGCGTTCCCTGATGCTTGTCCACCATTTGAATCAGCCTTGCGGACTTCTGTTCTTGCTGACGGCGCAAGCCGTATCTGGGTGCCTACTGCAACGACTCCGCTTGCTACCGAAATGGAAGGTCCAGTTGCAGAAATCTCGGGTAGTTGTTCTCCGGTGTTCCGCCCGACTGGTGTGACGACTACAGCCGGATTGATTGATCAGGCCGTATCGCTTCCGGCTGCACCACGGATAGTGATCAACGCAGGTGACGCTGTGTTGGATACAACGAGCAACACGTTTGAGATGTATGTGCGCTTTCCATCTTCGGGGACGTTTACCGATGGTGTCTTTTTGGCGAATGGTGGCTCGTGGTCGTTGGGGTTGAGTGCTGATGGGAAGCAACTCTTCTCGAATTACTCGGTTCCGTATTTTAGCGGTCGGTTCAATTTTGATCTGCCGGCATCGTTGCATGACGATGTATGGCATCAGATTGTGTATGTCGCGGGTCCGGCGTCGGTGAATGTGTATCTTGACGGTCAAGAGTTACCTGGGGCGGCATCAACTGGCGGTCGTGGTTTGATTTCGACTGGTACGAAAGTGTTAAACGGGCATGGTCCGATTGATGTTTCTGCGATGGTGTGGTTCAACAATTTGCAGTCTTCTGATCAGATCCGCAGCCATTGGCGTGCAGCTCTTGCCAATCTGTGTGCGCCGGTGAGTACCCCGATGGAAGCGGCAGGGTACTGGTCATTGGCTGGAGTCTTTGACCGTGTGGCGACATCCGACACGTCAGGGAATTGTCGGGATGCAGCGGTTGCGACCGATGCAGTCGTAGTCGAGGGTGCAGTGGGGA
>JANMEI010000533.1:0-1703 GCA_031376865.1 Acidimicrobiia bacterium
CAAAGTCGCTCGGAGAGCGACTTTGCCAACTATTTCGATCAGATTTCGGTGGTCATCGCAGGCGGTGCCAACCGAATCGGGACCACAGTTCCGTGGGGAAGTTCTCGCACGGTGTTCATCCGTTGCTCGATCACCAACTCGGGTTGCTGCGTGATGATGCGATGCCCAACATTGGTGCAGTTGCCATCGGAAGGATGGTTGAGGAAAACACCGGTGGGTTCGTGTTCTGCACCGTCTTCGGTCATCACCCGAAACCCGGTCCAGGTGACAGCAACGGTGGGGTCGTCGCACGAGCAAAACCACTCGGTCCAGGTGCAGAGATCGGTCAGCCGATCGCCCTCCGCCCACAGGTCTCGCAGCACGGTGTGATCGCCCGTGGTGAGGTTCCGCACGCTGGCACGCCACCCTCGGGGATGCTTCTCGGTCGTTTCCGGAGCGGCCGAGATGGACAATCGATAGGGCGTCTGCGGTTGCCAGGGATAGTTGCGGGTGTTCGGGTCGTCCTTGAAACCGGGCAGAAGTGGTTCTGATCCAGGCAGGTTCTTCTTCCAGTTGCTGTGCTCTGACGGGTAACCGCCCCAGTTAGCGGCCCCGTTCTTCGGGTGGCGCGGGTTCCATTGCAGCCCCGTGTGCGCGGCGCCATAGTCAACGCCGGTGGCGTCTTCGAAGGTGGCCTGCAGCGCCCAGAAATACAACTGGTCAACCCGAGGAGCTTCGGTCAACTCGAAGGTCACCCACGCAGCGACGACAGGTCCGATATCTGGTGGAAGTTGCCACATGAGATGCATACCCATCAGCGTCACACATCAAGACGCCTAAGGTGTCACGTTCGATGTCTGCTTCTCAAGATTCTCGCCCGGCACTCCACCCGACCGATGTGCGGTTGTCGCACGATGGTGGTGCCAACTGGGCGTTAGACGGGTTGTCGCTACTGATTCGGCCCGGCGAACGATGGGCGATCCTGGGTCCGAACGGGTGCGGTAAGTCCACCCTGGTGCAGATCATGACGGGCTGGCTGCATACGTCGCAGGGTGATGTCGAAATCCTTGGCGCACGGTTGGGTAAGGGGGTTGACTGGCGTCGTCATCGCGAACGCATCGGTGTCGTCAGTGCGGCGTTTGCCAAGATGTTGCGCACCGATCTGGTTGCCCAGGATGTGGTGATGTCGGCCCTGCATGGTGCGTTAGAAACCTGGTGGCATGAATACTCCGATGCCGATCATCAGCGCGCGTATGACCTTTTGGAAGATGGTGGGTTTGGGTATCTTGCGCAACGGCCCTTTGGTGCACTGAGCGAAGGGGAGCGTCAACAGGTGCAGCTGGCCCGAACGCTGATGAGCAATCCTGATTTGTTGGTGCTCGATGAACCGGCAGCTGGTTTGGACTTGGGTGCGCGTGAGCGGTTTGTGGGACGGCTCACTGCGCTATCAGATAATCCATCACCGATGCCGATTGTGCTCGTAACGCACCACCTTGAAGAGATTCCTGCGGGGTTCACTCACGCCATGTTGCTGCGAAAGGGGCGGGCGGTGGCGGAGGGTCCAATTGCCGATGTGCTCACTTCAAGTAACGTTTCGGCCACATTCGGCATGAGCGCCGCAACCCGGTCGCCTTTGCGCACACCGATGGCCTCTTGCTCGAACGCATCCTGTCCCGCAACGGCAATTCATGAGCGGACTCTACGTCAAGAAGCGCAAGCGGCCC
>JANMEI010000541.1:0-7845 GCA_031376865.1 Acidimicrobiia bacterium
CACCTGGCAGGCATTGGTTACGACGGCCGGTCAATCGGGCACCGGTGGAGGGTCGTCACTGGGCGGCGCCGCATCGGCTTCAACCGGCTTAGTAGGGGCCGGCATGGTTGATGGGGTTCCCTGGACTGCCGAACTTGGCGCAACATCGAGCTGCCTCAAGTTCACCTCATCGGGTGTCGTCACCGAAGCCTGTGTCAAGGCTCCAAATGTCCTGGGCTGGAACTACCTCAACGCCAACGGTAAGACCTTTGCTTTCGGTGTCACTGCGGCGAACGTCGCCACTGTGGTCGTCAAGTCAGCCGCCGGAGCTGAGATTGCGCGAACCGCAGTTGGACCGGTCACCGGCCAACCGTTGCTACGCCTCTTTGCGGTCGTGCTGCCGCCCGGCACTACCGGTGCCATCGTGTCTGGCCTTGACGCTGCTGGGGCTGAAGTTGCGCCAGCCATTGCTGCTGGGGCATAACTCGTAACTGATCAGCCTTGGGCCACAGCCCAAGGTCAGGTCGGTCAAACAAATCGTGGTCAGGTCATGCTCGTGTGCGTGCTTCGGACCACGATTTTCCTTTTTCCACATCAATGTCGTGAGGCAGTCCCAGCGCTCGTTCGGCCACGATGTTTCGCTGGATCGCCCAGGTGCCACCACCAATGGTGAGCGCGGGTGAGAACAGAAACCCGTAGTACCAAATCGGGTCGACCCCGGGATAGCCGCCGTTTTTGATTTCGGTTGGCGCACCAGTCCATGCCAACGTGCCCTGCGGCCCCGCTCCTTCGACCATTGCGTGCGATCCGGCTAACGCTTGGGCGAGTTCCATTACGTGTTGGCCGTGCTCGTCGGCGTACAGTTTTTGCACGCTTGCCTCGGCGCCCGGTTCTCGTCCGGCCAAACGTGAGGTCAACGTGCGGAGCCGCATGAGGCGTAGCGTTTCGGCCTCGATGTACAACCGGGCAACCCTGTCTCGGAGGTGCGGATCGGAGAGGCCACCTTGAGCCTTGATGAGATCGATCAGATCTTGGGCGGAGGGACCGGTGCCCCACAGTGATCCGCTGCCAGACAAACTCACTCGTTCGTTGCCGAGCGTCACCTTTGCCAAACGCCAACCTTCGTTTTCTTGCCCAACTAAATACTCGGCAGGAAGGTGAACATCATCAAAGAACACCTGATTGAAGCTATGCGCGCCTGTCATATCGATAACGGGTTGCATCGTTATGCCCGGCAGATCCATCGGGCAGATGAAGTAGCTAATGCCGCGATGTTTGGTGGCCTCGACATTGGTTCGAGCAATGAGGATTCCGTACTTTGAGTGGTGCCCGCCCGAGGTCCAAATCTTGGAGCCGTTCACCACATAGTGATCGCCGTCTTTGATAGCGCGCGTTGACAGGCTCGCCAGATCTGACCCCGAATCTGGTTCTGAAAATAGTTGACACCAAAAATCTTCTCCGGACAGGATCGGCATCAAAAAACGATCCTTCTGGTCGTCGGTGCCAGCCATCACGATGGTGGGCCCGGCCCAACCAATACCGATGGCATTCGATGGTCGCCTCACCCCGGCGCGCTGCAGTTCGTCGTCGATGATGAGTTGATGAATCGGGTCGGCCGACAGTCCCCAAGGCGCTGGCCAATGCGGTGCTACGTAGCCTGCCTCGGCCAATTGTCGCCCGGTTGGTTTTGGGTGTTGCTGAAGCCAGGTCCGAATGGTGGCGCGACGGGGGTCGTTTTCTGCAGGCAGATCGAAGTCCATGCGTGCCACCGTAACCACTGGACCGCTGCAGCATGAAGTCCGGTGAGCCAATCTGCAAGGGATTCGCTATCGGTAGGCCCCTTCGCCGCTCAAGGCGCCTCGATGCCATCGTTTCGGCGTTAGTGCGATCCCACGCGGATAATCCTCAAAGAGCCATCGGGCAAAGTTGGTGCTGGTCCAGTTGGTGGAGCCAGAGAACCGAACCGCGGCGTTGGCTACTCGTTCGTGGCGCAACCACTCGGTGAGTTTGTGTGACATCCGGTGGTCGGGGCCAAGTTCGCGCAGCACGTCAGCTTCGTACTCATCGGCCGTGCGAGCAGGATCGGAGCCACCAACCAAGATCGCCCGTGCCGCGGCCATGCCAGTTTGGAGAGCCTGCCCGATTCCTTCACCGGTAAGCACATCGCCGGCGAGTGCAGCATCGCCCACGAATAGTGCCCGTCCGCTCGACAACACTGCGTGAGTGATGCCGCACGGAATTGGCCACGCCTTTGGGGTGTCTTCTGCAATCGCAGCGTCGCCCAGCACACGGCGAATATGGGGCCGCTCTAGGAGCGACGCCCAGGTGGCCTTCATGGTCTTGGTAGCAACATCGGCTCGACGTTCGATGCCGAACCCAAAATTGACGCCACCGTCGGGTAGCGGAAAACACCAGACGTAACCAGGGAGTAGATCCTTTTCAAACCACACCCACAGGTCACGAGATGCAGCCGTATGGACGTTGTTGAAGTACTGCCGTTGTGCGTGCCATTCGCCAAGGTACGGAGTGGTTGGACCACCGGTGACGGGCCCCACCAACGCTTTGCGTAACGATGACCACATACCATCGGCACCAATCACATATGCACTGTGTAGGTCGGGGTGTTGATCAATGTGCAACGTGACGGTGGCAGCGTCTTGGCTGGCGCCAGTGAGTTGGCGCCCTTCCAGTACCGTCACACCGTGATCACGAGCTAACTCGACGAGTGCGTGATCGAGATCCATCCGACGAGCGACGGCGGCGAAGCGACCCTGGTTGCGAGGTAGTGGAAAATGTGACACGCGACCGGACGGGGCGCTGACATGAACATCATCGAGGTCTTGCCAACTCGCAACGCGTTTTGGATCGAGGCCAAGTGTTTGCAGTCGCCGAAGGCAACCGGTGGTGAGTCCGTCGCCGCAGCACTTGTCGCGCGGAAACACCGCTTTATCGATGATGGTGACCGATTTGCCGCTGCGGGCCAGCGTGATGGCTGCGGCAGTTCCTGCTGGACCACCGCCAACGATCAGCACATCCGGATTGGCAACTTCGTTCTTCACGTCCTAGACGCTAGTGGTGAGATGAGCTGTAGCGCGAGTGTCAACGTTTGACGAACAGCCGAGCGATTGGATCGGTGGTCGGCTCGTACCAATCGGGAGCTTTTCCCGCCTTGATGTCTTTGGCGATCAGATCGCCGAGGACGGAGCCCTTGGGCATCAAGATGCGCTCAGCACCGATCCGGGCGACATCGGCCTGCCAATCGTTATTGGTTCGTTTGATCGTGAGCGCCACATAGTCGTCGACAAAGGCGTCACCGTACATGTCGGGCCGACCATCAACGTAGACAGGAATGTTGTTGAGGATGAGGTAGCCGCCGTAGTTGTAATGGTTGAAGATATTGCCGCCCGGATTGGCGAGCAACCACTCCGTCGCTGCCACTGGAACTAACTCTTGGCGTGCTTCTCGATTGCGGTCCGGGGTGAGATCTGACACGGTGGTGATGAGCAGTACGAGCACCGAGGTTGAGGCCATGACCGCCGTGATGGCCGCGTGTTGGCGGGCTGTCATCTGGCCCGGTCGGTTTGATCGTTGAGCGCGACGTTCGGCGCGTGCTGATGTTGAGCCTGTTGATCTGCTTGATCGGTACAGCGTGAAAATTGATGCGATGACCGGCACACCGCACAGCGCAAACTGGGTGATGTTACGAAGCGACTGCAAACCCATCAACGCAAACGGCACCACGAGACCCAACTCCGTAAGACCGATGAATCGCTTCTTGACACCGATAACGAGCAACACGACGGTGGCGATGACGAGCATGCCAAAGGGCCAAAACTGGAGCCGAGTGAAGTCGGGGGCGAACCATTCGCCGACATACCGCGTCGATGCATTGTCGCCGAGGTACGTGAACGGATAGATCAACCCGTCGATGGTGTTCGGGGTACCGAGTGACGCCAAGACGCAGCCCATGAACAGCAACCAAATCTCCACGAGTTTTCGGGTGGTAGCCACTTCGAATCGACCGCGTGAGATCGGCCATCGGCTCACTATTCGTTCACCCAATGCGCCTACTGCGAACACCAGGACTATCACAATGCCGAAGATATAGCCGCCGTGAAGATTGGCCCACAGCATGGTGAGCGGAATGAGTTCCCACGGTGTTCGACCATGCGTCATTCGCCACGTCTGCAGTCGAGTTCCGGCGATGACGGCCAGAAACAACGTCAGCATTTGGGGGCGGACACCCCACGTATGAAGCGCCGAGATAGCGCCAACACCGGTAAACACTGCGCCAGCCATACGTGACGCACCCAATCGTCGAGCCGTTCGGTAGACGATCGCCCACGATGCAGAAATCATCGCGGCCCACAGCAGAATCAGTACCCAGTCGCCCGCGAGGGTGCGAAGCGACTGCATGATGACTTCGGTCAGCCATTCGTGCGCAATCCACTTTCGTCCGGGAACGCTCCAAGAGAACGGGTCGGTCAGTGGGATGCGTTTGTTTTCGATGATCCATCGTCCGGCGCCAAGATGCCATCCGAGATCAGGATCGGCCGCCGGGGCGATAGAAAGGACGAACAGGCACCCGAATAGCCCAACCAGCCCCCAGGAGCCCGCCGAGAGGCTCCTGATTGATGGTTGCGCCCGGCGAGCGGTTGTTGTTGGAGCAACGGTTGCGTCGGACATCTCATCAACATCGGTGAGATGGACATCAAACTTGAGCCGTCAGCTGCTGAAAGGCCATCTTGGTGGGCGACAGCTGCTGATATGGTTTCCTCTGCTCCGAGCCAACGTCGTCTCGGGACATCCGCTTCATGACCAGCTTGATGCGACTCATAGTCGCAATCCAACTGGACACTCAGTCGATTTCCCGAAAGGCCCGTTGATGAATCAATTCGCGCACCCTGGATCTCCAGCCCCGCAAGGTCTATACGACCCCTCCAACGAACACGACGCATGCGGCGTCAGCTTCGTCTGCAACATGAAGGGCGTCCGTTCTCATGACATCGTCGACAAAGGTCTGACGGCGTTGGAGCACATGGAGCATCGCGGTGCCAGCGGTTCAGAAGTGAACACCGGCGATGGCGCGGGCATCTTGGTACAGATCCCGCACGAGTTCTTCCAAGCGATTCTTCCCTTCGAATTGCCGAGTCCCGGCGAGTATGCGGCGGGAATGGTGTTTTTGCCCCAGGACCAGGAGCAGGCTGACCGCGCCGTTGCCCAGATCACGAAGATCATCGACGCCGAAGGTATGCGTACGTTGGGTTGGCGGTACGTCACGCCTGACGCGTCCACCATTGGGCCCTCGGCTAAAGCAGTCATGCCGCAGTTTCGTCAACTGTTCATCCGGGGCATCGACCCGTATCTGAAAGACATGGCGTTGGAACGCCGTGCATACGTGGTTCGTAAGCGTATAGAGAATGAAGTTGGTGGCGTGTACTTCCCCAGCCTCAGCTACCGCACCATCATCTATAAGGGCATGCTCACCACCGAGCAGCTTCGCCTGTTCTTTTCTGACCTTCGCGATCCCCGCTTCGTCAGCGCTATTGCGCTGGTCCACTCTCGCTTTTCTACCAACACGTTCCCGAGTTGGCCGCTCAGTCATCCGTATCGATACGTGGCCCACAACGGTGAAATCAATACGGTGCAGGGCAATCGCAACTGGATGCGGGCACGCGAATCGATGTTGGCTAGCGACGTCATCCCAGGTGACCTGACTCGATTGTTCCCCATCGTGCAACCCGGTGGTTCAGACTCCGGCAGTTTCGACAACGTGTTGGAACTGCTCCACCTTGACGGTCGTCCGTTGCACCATGCGGTGCTGATGATGATTCCTGAAGCGTGGGAAAACCACGCAACCATGAGCCCTGAGCTGAAGGCGTTCTACCAGTTCCATGCGTCGCTGATGGAAGCCTGGGATGGCCCTGCATCGATTGCATTTACCGATGGCACAGTCATTGGTGCCGTGCTTGACCGTAACGGACTGCGCCCTAGCCGCTACTGGGTGACCAGCGACGACACGGTCATCATGGCTTCTGAAGTTGGCGTGTTGGACATCGATCAAGCAACGGTGGTCAAGAAGGGACGTCTGCAGCCGGGTCGTATGTTTCTGGTCGATACGGCACAAGGCCGCATTGTTGACGACAACGAAATCAAAAGCGCGCTTGCTACTGAGCATCCCTACGAAGACTGGCTGCATGCGGGCCTGTTGCATATCGATGATTTACCTGATCGCGAACACCAGGTGTACAGCCACGAAAGTGTGCTTCGTCGCCAGCAGGTGTTTGGCTACACCCAAGAAGACCTGAAGTTGCTCATTGCGCCAATGGCTAAGAACGGCCAAGAAGCACTGGGATCGATGGGAACCGACACCCCGATTGCGATTCTGTCGGACCGCCCTCGATTGTTGTTTGACTATTTCCAACAGCTATTTGCTCAGGTGACCAATCCACCACTCGACGCAATTCGCGAAGAGTTGGTGACGAGCCTTGGTTTGTCGGTCGGCCCCGAGGGCAATCTGCTGAACCCCGGCCCATCGAACTGTCGTCAAGTCACGTTGCCATCACCGGTCATCGACAACGACGAACTAGCCAAGCTGATTCACGTCAACGACGATGGTGACATGCCGGGCTTCATGCCCTATGTGGTCAAAGGCCTGTTCCCGGTGGCCGAGGACGGCGAAGGTTTGCGTCGCCGAGTTGAAGAGATCCGCAGCGAAGTGTCGCAAGCCATCACCGACGGCGCCAAGATCATCATCCTGTCTGATCGAGATTCCAGCCCTGAGCTAGCACCGATCCCATCGTTGCTGCTGGTCTCTGCAGTCCATCACCACCTCATTCGCGAGAAGACTCGTACCAAGGTGTCGATCGTGGTGGAGACTGGCGATTGCCGCGAAGTACACCATGCGTGCTTACTGATTGGTTATGGCGCTTCGGCGATCAACCCGTATCTGGCGATGGAAACCATCGAAGACATGATCCGCCAAAACGAGCTACAGGCCGACCCTCGCAAGGCTGTCAAGGCGTACATCAAGGCGTTGTCGAAGGGCATCTTGAAGGTGATGTCCAAAATGGGCATTTCCACGGTGTCGTCCTACATGGGCGCTCAGGTTTTTGAAGCAATCGGTCTCAGCCAAACACTGGTTGATGAGTACTTCACCGGCACGGTCAGCCGTTTGGGCGGCATCGGCATCGAAACGGTGTCCGGCGAAGTTGGTGCTCGGCACGCTCGGGCCTATCCCGAACGAACTTCCGCCCGCGCCCACCGCACCTTGGATTGGGGTGGCGAATACCAGTGGCGCCGCGAAGGTGAATACCACCTATTCAACCCCGACACCGTGTTCAAGTTGCAACACGCAACCCGTTCGAAGCGCTACGACATCTTCAAGGAATACACCAAAGCGGTCAACGATCAGTCGACCAACCTGGCAACGTTACGCGGCCTGTTCGAGTTTCGATTTGGTCAGCGCGCAGCGATTCCGATCGATGAAGTCGAACCGGTCAGCGAGATTGTTAAACGGTTCTCAACCGGAGCGATGAGTTACGGCTCGATCTCCTCCGAGGCACACGAGACGTTGGCGATTGCCATGAACCGCATCGGGGCCAAGTCGAACACCGGCGAAGGTGGCGAAGATCCCGAGCGCTTCATTCCAATGGAAAACGGTGATTCGAAACGGTCATCGATCAAGCAGGTTGCATCGGGGCGATTCGGTGTCACCAGTGACTACTTGGTTAACGCCGACGACATTCAAATCAAGATGGCTCAAGGCGCAAAGCCTGGCGAGGGTGGCCAGTTGCCGGGTCACAAAATAGATGAAACAATCGCTCGCGTGCGGCACTCCATTCCCGGCGTTGGATTGATTTCACC